>CAZKFB010000006.1:0-2351 GCA_964551965.1 uncultured Muribaculaceae bacterium | reverse complement strand
TCTAGTGATAAATGTTTGTTCTTTTCTTCTATACTCACTAACTTAGGATTTAAAGTAAAGAAATTATTATCATCGTTCTTTGATTTTCTTCCCTCTAATATTATTCCTTTTTCTAGTAGTGGAAGTATTACTTCTTTCTTTATATCTGTCGGCTTCTTATGGGAATTTAAATGATTATAGAAGGAACAGAAATCAAAGTAAGTTAAATTACTCTTCATAGAGAGAATATAATATAAAGTTTGAATCTCCCCATCAGTTAATTCATACATCGCATTATCCGAAATCATTTCCATTGTATATTCTTTTTCTAACTCAATCAATGTGTTCTTTAACATATAATTTAAGAAATAAGTTACGTTATGGAACCTTCTTCCATCTCTTATAACTGTGTAATATGTATTCTTATCTAATTGAATTGCTCGATTAAATATAATATATGGATAAGCTTCTTTATTGATTAAATACCACATCGCTGTTGTTCTAGCTGTTCTTCCGTTTATATCATAATATGGGTGTAAGTATACAAAGTAAAAATGCGCTATTTGTGATCTAATAAAATAATCAGTCATGCAAGAAAAATTATTTTTACTATTTAGATATTCCAATAAGATATTCATTCTCTCTTCCAATAGAGAGGCATCTATTCCCATATCAGGTTCTTTACTTAGAATAGCCGAATAGAAGATATATACTGGGTCCAATCGATAATACTCACCCATATTTTCTAAGTCGCCTTTACTTAACAAACCATCAGATAGTATATTATATAATTCTCTTAAATTATCTTTATTGATGCATTTATCTTGTAAGATATATTTATAACCACGATACATATTTAGAATTCTTTTTCTTTGTTCTTCATTTAAGCAACTAGTTGGATGTTTAATAACGCTTTTAACTAAAGATATATCATCATTATATCCTTCTATAGTATTATTAGACTTAATTTCTTGTCCAAATAGTACTCTTTTAGAAAAATCTTTATTATTCATATTATTAATGGTTCCAAGAAGGCTTTCTAGTTCCTCCTTTTGTGGAGTTAGATCATCATCAACTAGAAATAATGAACCATTATCTAATGGCAAAGGTAAATATAATCTACTTTTCATAACTTTCATAACAAACACCCCTAAAATTAGTTGATATTTTAGCATTATTTTTATATTTTTGCAAATTAAAAGATTCAAATATTTTTGAATCTTATTGTAAACTTCTATTCTTATATCTAAGTTCGTCTAGTGTAAATTCATCATTTCTTCGAATTGCATAATTGATACCATAGTTTTCCAATATACTAATTGTTTCTTGAGGAGTTAAGTTATCATCAATTCCTTGGAATACTAATAAGATTATTTTATTTGAAGAAATTAGCGCTCCCGTAAACAATCTTCCTTCTACCGAATAACGTGATCTATTTTCATTTGTTAGATAGCCTAATTCAAGATTTGATGGTAGTTCTGGATAATAGTCAAAGTCTATATCTCCACTTTCAATTGAATCTTTTAAAGCGTCTTCTAATACATATCCTTCTCTTGCCATCCAAATAGGCATTATTAAGTTATCATCATTAAAATCACATATACTTGGAGCAAAAGTTACTTCTGTATATCTTATACCTTTACTATCTAAGTATCCACAAATATCTTGTTTAGTAGCTGGGCATTTACGCATAAACATAGCTAAGAAATCATTTTTTTCACTTACAACAATCGTATCAAATTCACGAGATTTTACTTTCTCATTACCAACAGTAAATTCACATACTAAATTAGTATATATAATTACATCTCCATCTTCCTTTATTTGATCAAGAGCTGTATACATTTCATCTTTATCAGATTGAATTGCCCATACATCTAAATTACTATTCATTATTATCTCTCCTTATCTTATAAGACAATACGTCATGAGTTCTAAAATGATATTTTCTATATATTTTAGCATTACTTTCAAATAATGCAAGTAAATTTTCATTATCATCAAATGTAATTTGTTCTAGCATTGGGGGCATTTTTACTTTATATAGCACTTTATTTGTATTAAAATCTACTATTCTTATCATTGATTTATTGATTCCATACGATGAACTTATGAAGGCTAGTATCTTTGAATCAAGTTCTATGAAAGTTATTCCTTGAACAAAAGAATAACTATTATATTCTCTAATAGAATCTAAATTAATACTTCCATCTTTATTTAATTCATATGAAAAAATCCTACTTTTCTTACCTATATTATAATTGCCCATATATAATCTATTATTAAAGTATGTTATATAACCAACAGCCTTGTATCCGGAAATGTTAATAAGTCCGCATATTTGAACTTTTTTATATTTAGCCGATACTTCA
>CAZKFB010000005.1:45868-49456 GCA_964551965.1 uncultured Muribaculaceae bacterium | reverse complement strand
GTATAGGTCGTTCTTTAGGAGTACATTTAATTCTAGCAACGCAAAAGCCTAGTGGTGTAGTTAATGATCAAATATGGTCAAACTCAAGATTCCATGTATGTTTAAGAGTTCAAGATAAAAGTGATTCTCAAGAAATGATCAAGAGTCCTGATGCTGCAATGTTAAAAAATACTGGTGCTTTCTATTTACAAGTTGGTTATAATGAATATTTCAGTTTAGGTCAAAGTGCATGGGCTGGTGCTAAGTACTATCCATCAGATATTGTAAAAACGGATGTTGATCAATCAGTTCAATTTATAGATAATATGGGTAAGACAATTAATAGTTATGACGAAAATACATTTAAAGAAAATGTTAAAAAAGAAGATCATGGAGAAGAATTGTTAAATATAGTTTCTTATATTTCTAAAATATCGGAAGGGGAAAAAATTGTAGGTAAACAATTATGGTTACCAAATATTCCTGAAGAAATAATGTTAGCAGATGTTAAGAAACGTTATAATCATCAACCAAAACCTTATGATTTTACAACGGTTATTGGTGAGTATGATAATCCTGCTCTTCAAGAACAAAATATATTCACATATAATTTGAAAGAGAATACGGCAATATTCGGTGAAACTGGATCAGGTAAAGAAAACTTAATTTCAACAATCTTATGGTCTAGTATGACGGAACATACACCTACAGAAATTAATTATTACATTATTGATTTAGGTTCAGAGACTTTAAGAATGTTTAGTAAATTCCCACACGTTGGAGAAGTAGCGTTCATTGAAAACTTTGATACTATTATTGGTATTCTTCAAATGATAGAAGAAGAGATTGAACGTAGAAAAGATTTATTTGCCGACTATAATGGTAGTTATGAGGGATATTTAAAAGAAAGTGGCAAGACATTACCATTATGGACAATTGTTATAAATGCTTATGATATTTTCCAAGAGAATATACCTAAGTTAGTAGAAGCAGTAAATAATATGTTTAGAGATGGAGTTAAATATGGTATAACTTTCATTGTATCAGTTTCTTCACAATCAGCATTACGTTCAAAAGTTGCGGCATTCTTTAAGAATAAGATTGTTCTTCATCAACCTGAAGATACGAATTATAGATCAATTCTAGGATGTGATAAGAAACTTATTCCTCAAAATGCATATAGTAGAGGAATTGCATTGATAAAAGATGATTTATTCTGTGAATTCCAAGGAGCTTATATAGCAGAAAGAGCAAATATAAATTCTATAGTTAGAAAGAATGCTGATAACTTTGCTTCTTATTATAAAGTAAGAGCTAAATCATTGCCTAAGATTCCAGATACAGTTACTAGTGAAGAATTATCTAAGTATATAACTTCTTTGGATAAATTTCCTATTGGATATAACTTCCATGAAAAGAATATTTGTACATTTGATATGTTAAAACAGAAAATGTTTGTTATGTGTGTAGATAATTTTAAAGATACAATTAATTCTATATATGGTATTGTTAATATGTTATCTAAATCTCAAGGTACTAAGGTTAGAATATTAGACTTTGATAATATCTATAAAGGTACTAATATGGAAATTCAATATTTCAATGAAAAATTAGATGCAACTATTCTTGCTCTAAAAGGAGATCTTGAAAAACGTACAGAGAATCAAGATCAAGGTATAACATTTGTATTGGGTGTAGGTTTATATAAGAATAAACTAAAAGAAATAGGCGTTCAGTATTTTGTAGATTATATAAATGCTATTAATAATGCTAAGAAATCTACTATTATCTTAGTTGATACATATGAGAGAATGAAACGTCTAAGAGTAGAAACATGGTTCAAGAGTGTTAATACAAGTTATGGTATTTGGTTAGGTAATAATATCTCTAATCAAAACTTATTCAGTGTTAAATCTATTACAATGGAAGATCGCAAGCTTGTATATGAAGGTTTAGGATTTGTTATAAATGATGCTGAATATACAATGATTAAGACAGTATTGGATGGTGAAGATAGTTAATGGATTATAAAGTTTTAGTTACAGTTTTTGTCCCTGAGATAGATCAAAGATTTGAGTTTTATATACCAGTTAATAGATATGTACAACAAGTAATTATTATAATTAATGAAGCTATAAATAATATAGTATTTGATCAGTATCCAATTAAAGATAATCTACAGTTATGTAATAGAAGAACCGGAGAAATATATAATAATGGTATGTACGTTCGAAATACTAATATAAAGAATGGCACACAATTAATACTCTTTTAGTGTAAATACGTAGTAAATAGTATTTACAAATAACGTAAAACAATTATAAAATAAAGTTAGAGTAGTGAACGATATAAATTACTCTAGCTTTATTTTTGTTTTGAAAGGAGAATCTATTGTGCACGAAGGCAAGATATCTTTGGGTTCTGATGTTGGTCAAGCGATCAAAGAGATAGAATTAGAAAATTTAATTTTAGAACTTAACAATGATGTTGATGATATTGGATCTATATTGAGAAATATCGAAAATGTTGTCTATGATGTTCAAGATTATATTAAGGGGCCTGTAGGTGATGCTTTAATAAGCAAATTAGATAACTATAAACGTCAATTTGATTTGCTAAAGTCTAATCTACTAAGCTATCCAGATGATTTACTTGGTCTAAAGATTAGTATGGATGCAAATGATACGGCTGCTAGAGAAGCATTAACAGATTTGACTCAAAACATAAATGCAGAAGCCAATAAAATTAATCAATAAGGAGGTATTATTTATGGCACAATTAAATATCGAACAAGCTGGTATTGGTTATGACACAGTAGGTATATCAAATTTCTTAAATAAATTAAATTTAGATGTTATTGATGACCTAATTGCAACATTACATAACAATATGGGAACTCTAAGAGGAGCAGTAGATCAAATGTGGGTTGGACAATCTGCTAATGCTTTCAAAGATAAATTAGAGAGAGACTCACAAACAATGATAGAAACTTTAGATGGAATCAAGGATGATGTTAGAGCAGAATTCGCACAAATTGCACAAAACGTTGACAATTATGACGCTGCTATAGCTGATTCATTATTGAAATAAGGAGGAAACGGAATATGTCTATACAAAATGTTGTAGGAAACGGAATTAGTGGCGCTTATCATTTTGGTGCTGGAACTCTTCAAGAAATAGGTAGCAGAATTGAAACTTTATTAAGTGGAGCTACTGCTAGATTAGAATCACTTTGGGATGGTGGATTTGTTGGTATTGATACTGCTAACTATACTATCTTAACTGATGCAATTGATGCTCATGTTAAATCACTTGAAGATATTATTAATAACTTCAATACAGAAGCATATATTGATGGAGCTTTAAAAGGACAAGCTAGAGATGAAGCAGTTTTATATGTTAGAGCAATTAAACAATTACTAGAAGCATATGCTACTACTTACAGACAATTCAATATTGCATTAACTGGTGCTGCTCATGGTGAAAGCATTAACGACGGAAGTGTTATCGCTCAAATGATGACTGGAGATCAAGAAAACGCTCAAGCTATTAATAATGATGCACAAGCAATTCAAAATGAAGCACAAAGCATTAGAATTGACTAATAAA
>CAZKFB010000005.1:0-45768 GCA_964551965.1 uncultured Muribaculaceae bacterium | reverse complement strand
AAAGCATTAGAATTGACTAATAAATAATATTTTTTAAATAGAGGAGGGGTTTCAACATGGCAAGTATTGCTGAGTTAAAGAGACTATTAACAGGTTTTGCTAATTATAAAATTTCTGTCAGTGTTACTGCAAGTTATATGATTAAATCATCTAGTTCATTAGGAACAGTTGCTGATACTGCAGATAATAACTATAGTATCAATGATGATGGAAGTAATATAGGGGAAGTAGCAAGATCGTTAAAAGAAAGCTGTGCTGAAACCTCTAACTATTTAAAAAATACAGTTCTTCCAGCTATTGATTCCAAGATGGACGAAATAGAGAATGAAATTAAAAGATTAGAGGAAGAGGAAAGACGCCGTGAAGAAGAAGCGGCAGCAAGACGTGCATCTTTCCGCTCTTTTAGGTGGTAGTATATGAACGAAAATTATATTGAATGCGATACAGAAAAAATAAAAGATGCTGGAATTAAAATCTGTGATTATTTAGATGAATTACAAGCTAAGGTAGATAGTTTCTTTAAAACAATAGAAAGTATTCCAGTAACAGGTGAATGGACTGGAAAAAATGCTGAAATGTACAGTGAAAAAGTATATAAAGATTTAAGTATTTACACGAAGTTTATTTCTAACATGAAAGATATAGCAGATGAAATGAAAAGATTTTCCGATGATACAGATGTTAAAATAAATTCTTGTGAAAACGAAGTTCAAAGAAACGGACACTATAACTCAAGTTATTATTACTAAGATGGTAGGTGAAAATATATGAAGTTAAATATTTCAAGTTTAGGTATATATGATCCTATTAAAGATAATTTAGAAGATGCTTTAACAAATTTGCAAAGTGCAAAATCAACTCTTACTAGAGCTCCAGGTTCTTTTAGTCAAAGTGGATATATGTCTAGTGTTCCTTCTAAAATCAATGATTTAATTAGAAAAGTTAATAATTTATCTAGTGCAGCTTCAAGAATTGATCAAAAGTATAAAGATTATATATTAGATAAAAAGACAGCTTTTAATAATTTAGATGATTATAAATTAGATGAGAGAATTGGTTTAAGTGAACAATTTCAAAACTCTAGTCAAAAATATAATGTTAATGGTGAAATTTTCTTAGATGAAAATGGAATGTTAACTTTTAGTGCTATTGCTGCTGCAACGGGTATAAAGTCAGCATTACCAGGAAGTGGTGTTGGTACATCAAATGAAAATACTTCTAGTACAGAACCACCTAAGAATACAAATGTACAAGAATCTCCTGAAGAACATCCAGACACTATGAATATTGTAAGTGATGATGCTGTTGATACGCCAAATGTCGATGCAACAGTACCAAGCGGTGGATCAAATATTCCAGGAACACATTCGCCAGGAACAATGGATCGTACATATCAAGCTCAAGCGTATAATTTATCTCCTGAAGAATATAAAGTTTTATGTGCAACAGTTTATGCTGAAGCAGCTGAAGGAAATGAATATACTTATTCAGATACAATGGGAGTTACTTCATCAATACTAAACAGAGTTGAAGCTGGTAATTATGGTGGCTCGAGTGTAACGGCAGTCGTATCTGCACCAAATCAATTTAATGGATATGGATATGATAATGAAAAGTTTTCTCGTGCAATGAGCGATATGAGTTGTATTCCGCCAGAAATGATGCAAGCAATAAATGACACTCTAGCCGGAAATAGAAATACTGAAGGTTATAGTTTTGTCGGAAACGGAACACACAATACGTTTAAATAAAAGAATAATTACTAATTATTCTTTTTTGATAGGGAGATAAAATGAGTATTAATGTTTTAAATAGTAAATCGATTGATGAACATTATCAATTAAAAGAACTTGATATTAATAATGAAAGAATAATTACTATCATGTCTTCTAATTCTTATCAATCACTTTCATATATGGATGAAGATAAAAGGTTTGATATCTATGATGCTTATCCTAAGTTATTTGATGTATTATCAAATCTTGGAGGTGTTAATTCAGTATTAGTACTTGGAGGAGGTGGTTTCACTTACCCTAAATACTATATTAGTAAATATCCTGATAAAACAATGGATGTTATTGAAATAAACGAAAAATTAATAGATATATCATTTGAATATTTATATTTAGATAAACTATATGAAGAATTTGATCCAAGCCATAGAAGATTAAGTATTTTTTGTACGGATGCTTATGAATATATTATCAAGACAAATAAAAAGTATGATGGAATATTTGTAGATTTATATACAGATAATGAACCATTAGATATGATATTTGAGGAAAGGTTTATCTTTAATTTAAATAGAATATTGAATAAAGATAAATATATATCATTTAATTATATCTTACATGAAAATACGATTGATAAATTTGAGAAGTTTAAAAAATTATTATCAAAATATTTTGCTAATATAAAGATTATTACAACGGATTATAATTTAAATCTAAGTGATAAAAATATATATATCATATGTTCTAATTCTAATATAGATATTCCGAACACTTATGAATGTGTTGAATATAATCTATAGAGTGGAGAAATCTCCGCTTTTTTAATTTGATAAAAGTTGATATAATAGAGATATACGATTTGGAGGGCTTTAAATGATTCTTATTATTGCAGAGAAACCATCACTTGCACGAAACATTGTTAATGCAATTGGGAATATGAAAAACAATAATGGCTTTTATACTAATGATAAATATATTGTTACCTATACTTTCGGTCATTTATTCACATTAGCTGATATTGAGGATTACGGTGAGACTCCAACTGATGGAAAATGGACAATGGATAATATTCCATGCTTTCCAAATAAATTTAAATTTAATTTAAAAAAAGGTAATAATAAACAAATTGATCCCGGTGTTTTAAAACAATATAATACAATTGAAAGTTTAATTAATCGAGAAGATGTCGATACAATTGTAAATGCTGGCGATGCTGATCGTGAAGGAGAAGTAATTGTTAGATTAATTGTTGATAATGCATTGAAATCAGAAAAGAAAAAAGTAAGATTATGGGTTCCTGATCAAACTCCGGAAACTATAAATGCTGGATTAAGTGATTTAAAAGATGAAACTGAATATGATAATTTAGCTAATGAAGGATTTGCAAGAACTTATATTGATTGGCTTTATGGTGTTAATCTAACTAGATATGCAACATTAAAGACAGGTACTCTTTTGAGAGTAGGGAGAGTTATTATTCCTATTGTAAAAGCTATTTATGATCGAGATATGGCAATAAAGAATTTCAAACCAGATGTGTATTATGGAATAAGTAGTAATGAATTAACTAAAAATGAAGAAATAGAACTTAATAGTAAAGAAAAGTTTGATAAGAAAGATATAAAGAAAGCTGAAGATTACTGTTCAACTTTAAATAGTTTAGATGCTATAGTAACTGATAAAAAAGTAAAGAAAGATACTTTAAATCCAGGAAAACTATATTCTTTATCTAAGTTACAAAACTATTTAGGTAAAAAGTATAAGATGCCGATGGATAAATCTCTATCAATAGTACAAAAATTATATGAAAGTGGATATTTAACTTATCCTCGTACGAATTCCGAGTATTTAGCAGTAGCTGAGAAAGATAAGATTAAAACTATTTTAAATAATATATCTAAAATAGGTTATCCAGTTAAGTTTAAAGATAAGAAAACAATATTTGATGATTCTAAGATTGAATCACATTCAGCTTTAACACCAACTTATAAGATTCCTAAAAAAGAGAATCTAACGGAAGAAGAATTTTTAGTTTATCAAACTGTATTTAAAAGATTTGTAGCCGTATTCTGCAGTGAAGATTGTACAGTTGAAAAGACCGAAATAAAAATAAAGTGTGGGGACAAAGAAGAATTTACTTTAAAGGGAACTATCATTATTACTCCCGGATGGACAAAATTTGATGATGCATCAACTAAAGATAAAATCTTACCTAATTTGAGTATTGGTGAAAAAGTTAATATTAATTTTAAGCCAAAAGAAAAGGAAACAACTCCTCCTAAACATTATACAATTGAAACTTTAAACAATTATTTAAAGAATCCATTTAAAGAAGATAAAAAAGCTTTAGAAGAAAATTCTGAAGAAGTAGATGATACAGAAGATTACAAGGCAATATTCGAAGGTTTGGAACTTGGTACTGAAGCTACGAGAACGGGAATAATTAAGAATGCCATTTCTTCAGAATATATAGCACTTAATAAAGATGTTTATACTATTCAAAATCAAGGAATATACTTAATAGAATCTTTAAGTCAAATGGATATATCTATGGATAAATATAAGACTAGTGAAATGGGTAAAGCATTAAAAAAGGTATTTAGAGAAGAAATAACAGTAAATGATTCTATCAAGATAGCTACTGATGAAATAAGTGAAATATTCAAAAATAAAGATCATCCAATTGAAAAAGATAAAGATACTGGATTCTATGGTGATATTATAGGTAAATGTCCAATATGTGGAAATGATGTTGTAAAGAACAGATATGCTTACGGATGTAAAGATTATAAGAATTGTTCTTTTAAAATTAATACAGTTATTTGTAATCGTGTAATATCTAAAAGACATGCAGAAAGCCTATTAAATGATGGAATAACATCAAAAATAAATGGTTTTATTTCCAAAAATGGAAAAAGTTTTGATGCTAAACTTAAACTTGACAAAGATAAAGTCATTTTTGATTTTAGTGACTAACATATATTGACAATTTTCTAATTACTAAGTATAATAAAGTTACTTAGTATAATGAAGTAGTTAACGATTTTAATTTCTTGTATACTTTTATGTTAATAAAACTATACTTCTAACATTTTAAATGTTAATTTATTTTTAGTTTAACTACTCTATAAACATTAATAAATAAGTATGTTGATTCATGGTTACTTGTAATCTTGATAGACTACCAGATTTATTATTTGTTTATATTATCGAATGTCTTATTGACTATAACTTCGACTAAGTATACACGTGTTATTGAGAAAGAAAACTCACAAGAAGTTATGAGTGCTGGTTATTACTGATAATAATAATTGGTATCTATTCAAAACTTGAAATTACTCTAGTTTATCAGGCTAGAGTTTTTTCATGTTTGAAAATAAATAATTTACTTTTTTCAATTACTAAGATATAATTTTATTAGAATAGAGAGTGGTAATATGAAAGAGAATAATAAAGTAAGTGCATCAATGATATTTATCGTATTTTTAATATTTGGAATATCAATGATATTTTTAACTGTTCTTTTATCTAATCGGTTAATTAATACGGACAATTATTTTAAGAACTATAATACATACTTAGATAATAATCTATCTGAACTATTGAGAAAACAAGAAAATGTTGATGAACAATTAAAGGATATAGCAAAAAATGGAAATTATTCATTGAATAATCCTTATGTAATGGTAAATCCTTATGGTATAAGTCCTTTATCAGCTATTGTTATTTTTAATACAATGAATAAAGAAAGTGTTTCTCTATATATAAATGATGTTAAAGTTGCTGAAGACAAAGAGTCAGTAATGCATATTATTCCAGTAATTGGATTATATAATAATAGTAATAATGTTATTACTTTAGAGTCTTCTAGTGGCGAAAGATCAACAACAAGTATTGCTACTGAATCATTAAATGACTTTGTAAATGATTTTGATCTAAGAGAAATAAAAGATAATAATAAGTCTTCCATTATCTTAATGGGAAATATTAATAATAATAATTCTATAATAAGAGGTTTTGATGGAGATAATAATTTAAATTTCTATTTAGATTTTGATTATCTAAGTGGTTATTTAGTTAAAGATAATCGTATATTAGCAGAATATAATACAAGAAGATTTAATAATTCTAATATAAAGAATATAGTTCTTGAAATGGATTATTTAGGTAAAATACATTCAATTACAACTGATACAAGTAAAATTAATCATAATATCAATTTCTCTTTAGAAGAATCAGATTATATTGCTCAATCAGTAGACTATTATAATGGAGCAATTTCTTATGATATTAATAAGTGTATGGATAACTATGATTATTCATTATTTGAGAACATAAATACAGAAACTATAGTAAGTGGATTAGATAAAGCAGAAATCTATGAAGATGATTTTGATATATCACTTATGGGAGAATATGTAAGTGTTGATTTTAAAGATAAAAAAGTAACATTACTAATGGTAAATAAATATAATAACTTAGTTTATTCATATGAAGTAGATGGAAATGCTTTACTTAAAGTTAATGCTCCTGATGATATTTCCCTATTTGTTAAAGTAGATAATGAATACTATAGTTTACTAACTGTATTAGGAAAATAAAAAAAGTGTTAAAGCACTTTTTTTAGTATAAAAACTATTTGACAATAGAGAATTAAGTGTTAGAATATGTGCAGGTGTTTAATATGAGTTTAATTAGGGAAGCAGAATTATATTTAAGCGAAATTTTAAAAGAATTAAATTATGAAGGTATTGCTGTTAAATTAGAAGTTTCTAATAAGAAAGAATTTGGTCAATATCAATTTAATGGTGCAATGCCATTAGCTAAGAAGTATGGAAAAAATCCACGCGAAATAGCTGAAGAAATCGTATCAAAAATAGATAATTATTTTGAGAATATTAATATTCAAGGACCAGGTTTTATTAATTTAACTTTTAAAGAGGAAGTATTAATAAAATATTCCAATGAAGGTATTAATGATTTTAATGTTTTCGTTGATAAGAGTGATAAACATAAGACAATCGTGCTTGATTATGGTGGAGCAAATATTGCTAAGGAATTACATGTTGGTCATTTGAGATGTAATATTGGTGAAGCAGTAAGAAGATTGATTAAAGTATTTGGAGATGAATCTATAGGTGATGTTCACTGGGGAGACTGGGGAACACCAATTGGTCTAGTTATTCGTGAGATTCAAGAGAATAATCCGGAGTTACCTTATTTTGATGAAAATTATACTGGACCTTATCCTGTAGAATCACCAGTTACAAGTGAAGATTTAGGAATTTATTATCCTCGTGCTAGTAAACGTTCAAAAGAAGATGAAAAGTATGCTGAAGAAGCAAGAGTATTTACTGAGAAGTTCCAAAAGGGAGATCCTGGTATTAAAGCTTTATGGAAACATATAGTTAATGTTAGTAAAGAGGATTGTAATAAAGTATATGATTATTTAAATTGTAAATTTGATTATAGTTATGGAGAATCAGATGCTGATCTATATGTCAATGATGCTTTAGAATTCTTAAAATCTAAAGGTGTAACAAAAATGAGTGATGGAGCATTAATCATGCATGTTAAAAATGATGATGATAAAAAAGAGATGCCTCCATTAATATTAGTTAAGAGTAATGGTTCTGTTGGATATGATACAACAGATATAGCAACTGTTATCCAAAGATTACAAGATTTTAAACCTGATGGTATTTGGTACTTCGTTGATGAAAGACAAAGACTTCACTTTGAACAAACTTTCAGAGCATGTAAGAAGTCTGGTTTAGTACCTGAAGATTTTGATTTTAGATTTAATGGATTTGGTACAATTAATGGACCTGATGGGAAACCTTTTAAAACTCGTGATGGTGGCGTTATGAGTCTAAAAGGATTAATAAAATTAGTTTATGATACAATTGAACCAAAGATTAAAGAAGATATTGTAGGTGAAGAGAGAATAGATGTTGCTAATAAATTAACTGTTGCAACATTAAAGTATTCAGATCTTTTGCCTAATCGTGAAACTGACTATATATTTGATGTTGATAAATTTACTTCATTTGAAGGGAAAACGGGAATCTATATAGTTTATACAATGACAAGAATTAAATCATTAATTAATAAAATAGGTGATAATAGTAGTGAAATTAAATTAATTCCAAATGAAGATATATTAAATATTTTAGTTAAGATTACTGAATTACCAAGAACATTAACTAGTTGTTATCGCGAAGTTAATTTAAGTTACATATGTGAATTCTTATATGAACTATGTAGTTTATATAATAAGTTCTATACTAATTACAATATTATGAATGAGACTAATGAAGATATTAAAGCAAGTTACATTGGCGTATCAAGATTAGTTTATAATATCTTACATAATCTTTTAGACACATTAGGTATTGAAGAAGTAGAAAAAATGTAATTATTAAGAGAGGAGAATATTTAATGGGAAGAGCATATGAAGTTAGAAAAGCAAGTATTCAGAAAACAGGAGCAGCCAAAGCTAAGTTATATTCAACTTTTGCTAAAGAAATATATTTAGCTGCTAAAGGTAATCCCGAAATAGATACAAATATTAATTTAAAGAGAGTAGTTGAAAAAGCTAAGAGACAACAAGTTCCTAGTGATATTATTAATCGTGCTATTGATAAAGCTAAAGGAGCTAGCAATGATGATTATCAAGAATTATCTTATGAAGGTTTTGGACCTGGACAATCTACATTGATAGTAAAATGTTTAATAAAATTAATAAAAGTTTAGGTGTTACTAATTCAGTATCATATAATTATAATTATGAAGCTGTCATTGGTTTTAAATGTGATGATTCTGATCCGATTTTTGAGAGTATTTTAAATGAAGGAATTGAAATAATCGATTTTGAATCAGAAGATGGAGAAGTTGTTATTACCGCAAATCCAAGCGATGCTTCTAAAGTAAAAGATGTTCTAGAAAGTCAAATTAAAGATATAGAATATACAATAGATGAAATTGGTTGGTATGCAAAAGAGAATGTTACATTAGAAGGTGAAGATCTTGAAGTATTTGAAAGATTATTATCTTTATTAGAAGATATCGAAGATGTAACAAATGTTTATCATAATGTTAATTTATAAGAATAGCTAGCTATTCTTTTTTCTTTTAAAATTCATAAATATAAGATAATATATAGATGGTGGTGATATCATGCATATTTTAGTAGTAGATGATGAAGAATTAATTCGTGATGTAGTATGTGAATATGCTCAGAATGAAGGATTCAAATGTGATGAAGCTGAAAATGGTGCTTATGCCATTAAGAAAGTAGAATCTAATAATTATGATTGTATTATTATGGATATAATGATGCCAAATATGGATGGATTCACAGCTATTAAAGAAATTAAACAATTAACGAATACTCCCATAATATGTCTATCAGCTAGAGGAGAAGAGTTTGATAAATTACAAGGATTTAAATTAGGAATAGATGACTATGTTACTAAACCATTTTCTCCGAAAGAATTAATTGCTCGTATTAAAGCAGTAACTAAGAGAACTAATGGAGATTTAATAACTGTTGGTGATATAACTATTGATGATTTAAAGCATGAAGTAACAATTGATTCGGAAGTAGTAGAATTAACCCATACTCAATTTTGTTTATTAAAGTTATTTTTATCTAATGTAAATATTGCCCTATCAAGAAATACTATTATTGAGAGTATTTGGGGTTATGACTATGAAGCTGATGATCGTACAATTGATGCCCATATTAAATTACTCAGATCTAAACTAGGTAAATATCGAAACTCAATTAAAACTATAAGAAAAGTAGGTTATAAGTTTGTCTATGAAAAAAAGTAGTTTAACAATAAAGACATTATTTATTCTTAGCAGTTTTGTTATATTAGTATTATTAAGTTTATGGGTTATCCAACTTAAAATGACTGGTGTATTTTATGAAAAACATCAAATTAAAACAATAAACTATGTAGCTGCAAAAGTTGAGAATCAAAGTCCAGCTATACTAGATTATAGTTTAGAGAAATATGCATATAAATATGATATGTGTATTGAATACTTTAATGGTAATGAGTATTCTTCATATAACACAAAGATTAATGGGTGTGTATTAAATAATAATGATGCTAATATTACAAGCTATAAGAAAGCATTAGTTACTCAGAATAGAAGATATATGAAAGTATACGATGATGAAGATAAAATAAATTCTCTAATTTACTATGTAAATATGGGTGAAGATCAATTTGCCTTCTTAAATATAAACTTGGAAGATGCTAATTCAAGTTCGTATCTTGTAAAAGATCAATTAATATACTTAGTTTTAATACTTATTATTATATCTTTCTTTGTATCAATATTTGTATCTCGTGTCATTAACAAGCCAATTATAAAATTGACAGAAGAAGCTAAAAAGTTAGGTAAGGGTGTACCTGTTCATTTTGGAGAAAGTAATATTAAAGAGATAGACGAACTTGCAAATACTTTAACAGTGGCTGCTAGCGAAATGAATAAAACGGATGAATTAAGAAAAGATTTAATAGCAAATGTAAGTCATGATTTAAAAACACCTTTAACGATGATTAAAGCATATGCAGAGAAAGTTCGCGATCTATCATTCAGTGATGAAGAGAAGAGAAATAAAGATTTAAACGTTATCATTGAAGAAACTGATCGATTAAATAATTTAGTTAATGATTTACTTGATTTATCTAAGTTAGAAAGCGGAATGAATACTCTTAAATTTGAAGAATATGATTTAGTTGATAATATCAAAGAAATTATTAAGAGATATGATATTTTAATAGAAGATAATAATTATAAATTTGAAACTGATCTACCAAAGAAACTAATTGTTAAAGCAGATAAACAAAAAATAGAACAAGTAATATATAATCTTATAAATAATGCCATTGAACATACTGGAGATGATTTAGTAGTTAAGGTAGCTATTAAAAAATCCAATACTTATTATAAAGTATCAGTAACTGATACGGGAGGTCACTTAAAAGATAGTGATAAAGCTCTCGTATGGAATAAGTATTATAAAAAAGAAAAACAACACAAGAGGAATGTTGTTGGAAGTGGATTAGGTTTATCTATAGTTAAAAATATCTTAGAAGCTCATAAATTACCATACGGGATAGATTCTAAAGAGAATAAATATACTTCATTTTACTTTAAAATTAAAAAATATAAATAAAATTATTTATTTTCACATTTTATTCATATTAACTTGTTATATTAATAACGAAAAAGGAAATAATAAAATAAGAACTATACAATAAATAAAACATATAAACTCAAACTCACACTAAACTTTCGGTTTCCTTTTTTGCTAAGATGCATTTTTTGCATCTTTTTTATTGCATTTTATTGCATAAATATTCTATATTTGATAAAATTTAGTTGTAGGGTAAGAAATAAAGGAGACATGAAGTATGAATAGTGGTAAAGGAAATATGATTCTATTAACAGTTATAGCTGTAGCAACATTATTGGTTGCAGTAGTAGGAGCAACTTTTGCTTACTTTAGCGCAACTATGGGAAGTGTTTCACCCAAGACAATTGAAGTGACTAGTGGAACTTTAGCAACACAATTTAATGGTCCTTCAAGTGTATTAAGCAATGGAGCCAATATAGGCGATGTTATTTATACAACAAATATTTCAGTTACGGGAGTAGTAACTGGTTCTACTAATTTAAATTATGAAGCAGTATTAAATGTTAGAAATAATACATACACAGACGGTGCTTTAGTCTATACTATTACAAGTACTAATACATCTAATAATGGATCAACAATTCAAACTACATCAGTTCCCGTTGCAATACCAACAGGTACATCAACTATATCTTTAGGAAATGGATTATTTGCTGGACCAACTACAACAGGTTCTATCCATGAATATACTTTAACTATTGCATATGCTTATAATGCAGAAAGTAATGCGGGAAAGACATTTGATGCAGGAGTCAATGTTGCTCAATCTATAAAATAAGGCGTAAAAGCCTTTTTTTAATTTACATCTTTATTGAATTATATTTGTTAATTAATTATAATAAAATAAGGAGAGTATCGAGATGGGTAAGAAGGGTATAAAGAAAATACTAGATATAATAATTAAATTACTATCATATATTTGCTTAGTAGTTTTATTTTTGATTGCAATATTCTTAATATTCTATATAGTTACTAATCAAATAGCTAAGAATAAGGGAGAAAATCCCCCAATAAGTATTTATACAATTGTATCTGAAAGTATGGTTCCTACTATTGAAGTATACGATATTATAATTGATACTAAAGTTACTAATCCGGATTCTCTTAAAGTAGGAGATATTATTACTTTCCGTTCTAATTTCATTGATACTGAAGGATATACTATAACTCATAGAATAATAGATATTGATAATGCGAGTGGAGAAACTAGATATTATACTAAGGGAGATAATAATAGTAGACAAGATGTAGGTTATATTACATTTGATAACATTACTGGAAAAGTACAATATATTGTTCCTAAGGTAGGTAAAGCTCAAGCATTCGTTTCAAGTAAATTTGGTTGGCTATTAATCATATTTATTCCGGCTGTAGGTATTGTTATAATGGATATATTTAGATTGATAAAAGTATATCGTATTAAGAATCAAATTGAGAGTATTCCGAGATTAAAAGAAGTTGATAAAGTTCGTGAAATGGAAAAAAATAAAAAGAAAATTGAGAAAATAGAAAAGGAATTAAAAGAAAATGCCGAAAAAGAGTAATACTTTATTAAGAGCAGAAAGCATCATTAATAAATATAAGAATGATGATTCAATTTACTATCGCGAATTAGTTAAAACGTATAAGGAATATAAAAAGATCAATAATAAAGATTCAGTTAGAAATGAATTATATATAAGTCATATAAATGATTTATGTAATTTAATAATAGAAGGTAAAAAATCAAATATAACGATTTTTCTAATGATTATAATTCTTGTAATTGCATTAGGACTATCGGGCTATTCTACATATAAATTTATAGATATTTCAAATAATTTAAAGAATAATGTAATTAAGGTCAATAAGGCTAATTCTCTAATAGTTAAGTTTGATAATTTAGATGACTTTAATGCTTTAGTATTAAGTGATATATCTAATTATACTAAGTTAAAACCTTTAACATTAAATTTACTTAATCACTCGGTAAATGAAAAAGATATGCACTATGACATCTATTTAGTTGAAGACAATTCTTCAATTGATGAAAATCTAATAATACCTAGAGATACATTTTTATATCATATTGAATCAGATTATATTGATAATGGAATAAAATATCTTGGTAATTGTATTGAAGAAGGAAATAAAATTAGAATATTTTCCGGTACGATAAAGGCTAATGAAAATATCGAAGTTAGATTGCGTATGTGGTTAGATTCTAATAGTAAGAATGACTATACTAATAAGAAATATAGATTCAAAATATTTGTTGATGGATATGTAGTTGAGTAATTGACAACCCTTAAGTCTAATGATAGAATAAATCCTCGAAAAGAGGATTTTTTTATGGTCAAAAAGATATTTATTGGTATCGTTATAATAATATCTATATTAACTGTTTCAATGCCATTATATAACATAATAAGGGGAAATAAAGTATTACTTGCTGATCATTATACAGAATTACCAATTGAACTTACAAAAGGGAATTTTGCTCCCTTAAAGATTATTGATAACTTTGAATCATTTGCAAAAGTAACACCAACTAAATTACATTACAAGAATAGAAATGGCTTCGATAAACAATTTGATTTAATATTAACAATTAATAAAGAGAGCAATATCGACTATAACAATATTGTTATTAGTCTAAATACCGATATAATGTATTTAAGTGATATTAATATGCAATATGATGAAAACTATTATTACTTTATTTTAGCAACAAAAGAATTAAAATCTTATTCAGAATCAGAAGATAATTTCCGTATGTGGTTAAAGAAAGATTCAACTAATTTAGATAAGAGTTCATCCTTAAAAATTAATTTTATTATTAAATAAGCTGATTGCTTATTTTTTTATTTGCAAACAGTAAATAAAACTTGTATAATGTAGATAGGGTTGAAACTTGTGATTCAGGGGGATTTTTTATGTATGAAGAAAACAAAAAAAGAGTAAATTGGGTCACAACTTTCTTGAAGGTTATAGTTCTTGTTTTAGTTATTCTACTTTCGATCAAACTTGTTAGTATTATAATTAATAAGCAAAGAGTTACATCACAAGAAAAGCAGTATAACGAATTATTGAAGTCAATGGATGATTATGCCAATGAATTATTTACTGTTGATAATATTCCTGATACTTCAGGAAAAACTAAAGTAATTTATTTAAAAGAATTAGTAAGTAGTAAAAAGATTAAAGATGATGATACTTGCGATCTTAATAGTTCATATATCAAAGTTGTAAGATTAGATACTGAATATGAAATTAAAACTTATCTAGTATGTGATAATTATGAAAACAGTATTAACTCATATAAGAAGTTAAAGAGTGATATAACAATTAAACCTCATACTACAACTACAACAACAAGACCTACAACAACTAGAGCAACAAAGAAAGTTATTAAAACTACTAAAAGAACTACAGTAAAGAAATATAAATTATCATTTAATACAAATGGTGGAGAACCAATAAGTGATATAAGTATTAATGCTAATGGAGTATTAAAAAATGAACCTATTCCAGTAAGAAGTGGATATAAGTTCATTGGTTGGTACTATCATGGTAGACAATTTAATTTCAGTACAAGAATCAATCAAGATTATGTATTTACTGCAAGATGGGTTTTAGAATAAGCATTTAGCTTATTCTTTTTTATTGTTTTATATTTTATTGAAATGATATAATTATATTAATTATAGGAGGTAGTCTACAATGATAGAAGAAGTAAAAAGACAAGTAAGTGAGTTATTAGATAAAGATGTTTCTGGTCATGGTATGGATCATATTAATAGGGTATTAAGCTTGTCTTTAAAATTT
Source organism: uncultured Muribaculaceae bacterium (assembly GCA_964551965.1). Classification (GTDB taxonomy): domain Bacteria; phylum Bacillota_I; class Bacilli_A; order RF39; family UBA660; genus CAG-582. The sequence goes on along the minus strand of CAZKFB010000005.1, from coordinate 31,008 downwards.
GCTGAAAAAGAGAAAGCTAATAAAGAAATAGTTGCATTGATTGCCTTGTTACATGATATAGATGACTATAAATTATTTGGTGAAGAAAGTCAAAAGAATTTAACGAATGCAAAAAGAATTATGGATAATGTAAATGTCGATTCAGAAACGCAAAAGAAAGTGTGTGAATCTTTAAAATGTATTGGCTATAGCAAACGTCTAAAAGGCATAGTTCCAGATACTATTGAAGGTAAAATCGTTTCTGATGCTGATATGTGCGATGCTATGGGTGCAATTGGAATTATAAGAGTTCACCAATTTGGATTAAAGATTGATCGCCCATTCTTTGTAAGAGAGACATTTCCAATAGAAAATGATAGTTATGAATATCATATAAAGAAGACTGTTAGTACCATTAATTTTATTATTGAAGTATTACTAAAATATAAAGATTTAATGCTTACTAATGCTGGTATAGAAGAAGCTAATAAAAGACACCAAATAATTATTGATTTTCTATATCAATATTTTGATGAAGAAGATGCTCCTGAATGGACTAAATTCTTAAATCGTTATTTAGATAACAAATAAAAAAACTTCACTTAGTGAAGTTTTTATTTAAATATGTATGGGTCTTCTTCAGTACCAGTACCACTTACATAAACTGCTTTATCAGTTAAGTTAAATACAGCATTAACATAGTATTTAGTTTTACATCCAATTGAATTTGGCTTACGATAAATTGAATATGCATGATCACTCGTCTCAGCTTCTCCAGTAACTGTCCAAATAGTTTTACTTATTGTTCCTAACCAATTATAATTTCTACAATTTTTATCTAGTGTATCAGTACACGAACTATCAAGTGAGGCCTGTAAGTATTCATATACTGCTAGAGTACCTAATAATTGATTTTCAAGTTTTACTGAACATTCAGTAGAACCATCTTTAGTTGTATCAGTTTTAGAACGTTTTCCAATACATAATGTTTGTGTTTGAATGTATCCCTTTAATTCGTCTGTCCAAACATTAGCATATTTAGAATCAGTATAGTAATTATCTAATGCTTCTTTTAATCTTGAACTAACTTGATTATTTAAAATATATTCATTGATACCATTAGTAAATTTAGCTGCTTCATTATATCTATCATCCCATACAATTGAAGGAATTCCTTCAGCTTCCATTAGACGAATTGAATTATCATCATTAATACGTATTATACGGAATAGTTTGTCTTTATATTTAACATAGTTATTTGTAACTTCACCTTTCATGATATATTCATCACCAGTTTCATAAAGTCCAACACCATTTTCAACTAAAGCATCTTCAATTACTTTTTCATATAGATATTGAGTTCTATAATCTTTACCGCAAGTTAAATATGGACTATAACTATAATAACCATTATTATTTGATACCGTTACGCTTCCGTCACATTTGATATCTTCATCATCAAATAATTCTTCTAGTTCATCAATATAACCATCACTTATCATTTTCTTTAAAGTAAATACTTTTTGGTCTTTATCTTGAGAAGGTAATTCTTTTTCGTTATGTTCATAATAATTCTTTGCTACTTTTAACATCTTATCTTCTAATTTTTCGTAAGTGTATTTACCACCAGAACAACTTGATATTAAAAATAGGAATATTATTAGTATTACAAATCCGGCAATTACGCCTCCAAGTATTTTCATCATTTTCTCATTCATGAAATCACTCCATTCATCATATAAATTATAGCAAAGAAAAAGGCCTCTTTCAATAATTATTTAGATGTGGTATTATTAAAGAGGTGATAATATGAAGAAGAGAAAGAAAAAGACAAACAAGAAAAAACTATTAGTATTCTTAGGTATTATATTAATAGTAGCTGCATCTATTGGATCTCTTATCTTTTTTGGTAATAATAGATCTTTAGATAAAGATGATAGTGAGAATAAAAAGGAACCTGATGTCGAACTTAATGTAGATCAACCAAAAACACTAAAAATTGTTGATGTTGATTCAAAAACAAGACCTTATGCAGTAATGATTAACAATATTTCTACTGCTAGACCATATCATTCAGGATTACAAGATGCAATGATTGTATATGAAATGATCGTTGAGGGTGGTATTACAAGAATGATGGCTGTATATAAGGATGCTAACCTAGATAGAATTGGTAGTGTTAGAAGTTCTCGTCATTATTTCCTAGATTATGCTTTAGAAAATGATGCTGTATATGTTCATATAGGATGGAGTCCTCAAGCAAAATCGGATATGAATACTCTCGGAGTAGATAATATAAATGGTTTATATGATAAAGCTTTTTATCGAGATACAAATTTGAAAATTAGTAAGGAACATACATCATTTACTGATACAGGAAGAATTAATAAATTAATATCTCAAAAGAAATATAGAACAACAACTAATCGTGATTTATTATTAAACTACAGTGCTGAAGATTTAGATTTATCGACAATGGAAGGTGCAATGTTAGCAAATAATATTTCTATTAAATATTCAGCTTCTTCAAGAACTGAATACAAATATGATGCAACTAGTAAGACATATTTAAGAAGTGTAAATGGTAGTGCTCATAAAGACTACATAACAGGAAAACAATATACTGCTAAGAATATTATTACATATCAAGTTGGAAATACTAAGATATCTGCTGATAAGAAAAATCGTCAAGACTTAGATAATTTAGGAAAAGGAACTGGCTATTTCATTAGTAATGGCTATGCTGTACCTATCACATGGGAAAAGACTACAAGAAGTTCACAAACAATATATAGATATAGTAATGGTGAAGAGATAAAAGTAAATGATGGAAATACGTTTATTCAAATTCAACCAAAATCACAAGAACTAATAATAAATTAATTGAAATATAATCCAATTAATGCTAAAATGTATATAGAATTGGGGATGGCTTATGTTAGATTTTATATTATCAAATTATATTATATTTATAGTCATTGGAATAGTATTATTACTAGGTTTATTCGGGTATATGATGGATAAGAAAAAGTATAATGATTACCGTGAAGAAATATTGAGAGAAGATAAGGCAATTGAGACTTTAGATGCAAATCCTAATATTCAAGAGGTAGCAACTCCGATAACTGTTCAAGATAATCAAGTACCTGAAACATCGAATGATCCATTAACAGGTCAAAATTAATGCATCTAATGCATTTTTTTTGGCAGGAATGATGTAATAAAATAGTATGGGAGTGATTAAATGAATTTAAATTTAAATTTATCATTAATTTGGAGTATAGCAACTGACCTACTAGATATTTGTTTAGTATGGGCAATTATATATTTCCTATTTAAGAATCTTAAAAATAATGTTAAAATGGTCCTTATTTTTAAAGGTGTTATTTGGCTATTAATTATTAAATTACTAAGTAATGTATTAAAATTATATACAGTAGGAGTATTATTAGAATATGTAGTTTCTTGGGGACCAATAGCTTTGATTATAATATTCCAACCAGAAATTCGTAATGTTCTTGAACAAATTGGTAGAACTCAATTACTTGGTCGTCATAAAGTATTAACTGTTGATGAAAGAGAAAGAGTAGTATTCGAAATTGTAACTGCTATTGAACATTTAAAACGCCAAAGAATTGGAGCTTTAATTGTAATTGAAAGAAATATGAGTTTACAAGAATATATTACTCCAACTACTAAGTTATATGCTGATATATCAAGTCAATTACTAGAAGCAATATTCTTGCCTCCAAATCCACTTCATGATGGTGGTGTAATTATTCAAGGAGATAAGATTACTTGTGCTGGTGCTGTATTTAAAACAAGTATGAATCCAAACGTAAATAAGAAGTTAGGAACAAGACATAGAGCAGCTTTAGGTGTAGCCGAAGAAACTGATGCTATTGCATTAGTTGTGTCAGAAGAAACAGGAAGAATATCTATAGCGTGTGATAATTACTTACATTATAATTTAACAATTGAAGAATTTAGAACAATGTTACTAGATGAGTTAAAACCAAAAGCTGATGTATTCTATGATGCTGATGAAAGTGAAGGTGAAGAAGATGAGTAAGATTTTTAAACCTTTCATAATGTTTTTCAAATTAATTTATCGTATTATAGATAAATTAATTATAACACCAATAAGTAGAATAGCTTATGCTGTTGGAGAATTCTCTCGTGATAATTCAAATAAATTAGAGAAAATATTAAATAGACCAAATATATTAATATATTTATCATTAATTTGTGCTTTGGGACTTTTCTTACTAATTGATTCAAAAGTAATTGATTTAACTGATCACAATGCACAAATTTTAGAAGATCAACCAGTTACAGTTATTAATCATAAGAAGTCTTATGTAGTTGAAGGAGTTCCAGAAACTGTTGATATAACTTTAATTGGTAGTAAATCAAATATCTATTTAGCAACTCAACTTGGTAATCATGAAGTAGAATTAGACTTATCTAAGTATGGAGTAGGTACTTATAAAGTCCCTCTAAAGCTAAGCTCATCATCAATTGATTCTGTAGAGTATAAAATAGATCCTTCTACCGTAACAGTTAAAATAAGTGAAAAAGTTAGTTCAAGAAAGAAGTTAACTTATGATCTATTAAATGAAGATAAACTAGAATCTAAGTTAAGTGTATCTAATGTTAAATTGAGTGATAATACAGTTATTGTTCAATCTTCAAAAGAGATACTTGATAAAGTAGCTGTTGTTAAAGCCCTTATTGATGCTTCTCTAATTGATTTAAAAGAATCAGGAGAAACAACTATTGAGAATGTTGAATTAGCTGCTTATGATGCTTTAGGAAATAAGATTAGTAATATTGAAATTGTTCCATCAAAGATATCAGCTACAATTACAATAGATTCATACCACGCAACTAAGCCAGTTCGCGTAGTAACGACAGGTAACATGCCTGACGGATATGCTATAAGTGGAACAACATCTTCCGTAAAAGAAGTAGTAGTTTATGGAGAAAAATCTGTAGTTGATAAACTTAATTACATTGAAGCTCCTATTAAAGTTTCCAAGATTGATGATGATAGAACATTGTCAATTACATTAAATACTCCTAGTGGTGTTAGATATATGAGTGAGACAACTACTAATGTTTCAGTAACAGTAGGTACAGCTTCACAAAAATTGATTTCGGGAGTTCAAGTAGAATGGGCTAATGTTGGAGTTGATTTTGTAGCTCAAGCAGCGACACAAAACGATAATGTTATTGATGTATATATTACGGGTGTAGAATCGATACTTAATGAAATAGATGCATCTAATATAACAGCAATAGTAGATTGTTCAGGTAAGGGAAGAGGAACTCATAACTTGCCAGTAACAGTTACTGTAAATAATGAATTGGTAAAATCTGAACCAACTAAGAAAGAAATTGGTGTAAAGATTTATTAAAAGTAGTTAATAATAACTACTTTTTTTAATCTTTATGATATTATATTGTATATAATAGGATGTGTATAATATGAAGAAAAATGGTTTTACATTAGTGGAATTATTATCTGTTTTAATTATTCTTGGATTACTTATTGTATTAACAATTCCTTCATTTGCAAATGTTTATACGGGAGTTCGAAGGGAAAACTTAAATGGTAAGATAACTGAGATTAAAGCTGCTGCATTAAAATATGGAGATACAATCAAAGATGAAGTTAAGAATGCTAGTGGAAGTTGTCTTGAAACTAATGTTGCTGAATTAATTGAAAAAGGTTATTTAATATCTGAAAGTGATTCAGAAAATGTTATATATAGTTCCGTAGATAATACTCCTTTAGATGAACAAATATTAATTTGTTATAATATTCCTAAATTTGATATAGAAGCTTATTATGTATATAACTTTAAAAGTAATAAATATTATTATAAAAATGATATGGTAAAATATCATAATCCAAGTAATAATAAAGATGAAATATATAAATGTGTTATAGACTATCCAGCAAATGGGGGAATATACGCGACAAATGATAATAGCAAAAGATATTTTGTTCAAGAAAAGTAAAAACGAGGTATACTCGTTTTTTATGGGTTTTTATGATAGAATAATAATAGGTGATGAGCATGAAAAAAGTCATTATGTTAATATTAGATGGTTTTGGTATTAATGAATCAGTTTATGGTAATGCTATTAGGCAATCTAATATGCCAAATTACAATGAATTATTTAATGAGTATCCTCATTCAGTATTACAAGCTTCGGGTGAATATGTTGGTCTACCTGACGATCAATTTGGCAATAGTGAAGTAGGTCATTTAACAATAGGCGCTGGTAGAAGATTAAAACAAGATATTACTTTATGTAATGAAGTTTTAGGAAGTACCTTAATCGAAAAAAATGAAGAAATGCTAAAACTTGTTGAAAGAGTAAAAAGTAAAAATGGGGTCTTACATTTAATGGGACTAGTAAGCGATGGAGGAGTACATTCTGATATTACTTATATGAAAAATTTACTAGGACATTTAAAGACAATGGGAATTAAAAAAGTAAAATTCCATGTTATAACGGATGGTCGAGATACGGGAGTTAAAACATCTATTTCCTATATTGAGGATCTAGAAAGTGCACTAAAAGAAAATGGTATTGGTAATATTGCAACTATTTGTGGTAGATATTATGCAATGGATCGAGATAATAAATGGGAAAGAACTAAATTATATTCAGATATGCTATTAAATGGTAAGGGAGTTCAAATAAAGAATTATAAAACAGCCATTGAAGCATGTTATAAGCGAGATGTAACTGATGAATTCTTACCACCAATTATAATCGATGCTGATGCTACTTTAAAAGAGGGAGATTCCCTTTTATGGCTAAATTATCGTGGAGATCGTGCAAGACAAATTTTGACAGTATTAAAAGATCCTGATTTTGCCGAATATCCAGTAAAGAAATTAGAGGATCTTGAGGTTGTAACTTTGGTTGATGTACCTAATACAGTAGAATTACCACGTTTAATGGATAATAATTCAGAAGTCTATTCTATGGGATGTTATTTATCTGATTTAGGTCTTCATCAAGCCAGAATTGCGGAGACAGAAAAATTTGCTCATGTTACTTTCTTCTTTAATGGAGGAGATAAGACTAAACTTAAGGGATGTGATAATTTCCTAATTCCTTCTCCTAAAGTTGCTACTTATGATTTAACACCACCTATGAGTGTTCGTGAAGTAACAAAACAAACGATAAAATGTATTGAAAAAGATTATGATTTTATTCTAGTTAACTTTGCTAATCCAGATATGCTTGGACATACAGGAAATATCGAAGCAGCTAAAGAAGGATTAGAAGTAGTTGATGAATGCTTAGGTAAAATAATTACAGCAGTAGATGATAATTTCTATAAGTTAATTGTTACTGCTGATCATGGAAACTGTGATGAAATGTTAACTAGTGATGGAGAAGTAATTACAACTCATTCAACAAATCCAGTACCTTTTATCATAAGAGATACGCATGTAAATCTAAAACATAAAGGAGATTTAACACAGATTGCTCCAACCATATTAAAATATATGGATATTGCAATTCCTAGAGATATGCAAGAGTCATCAACTTTATTTGTTGAAGAGGATTAAAGAATAGAGGGATATTATGAATTTTGATAAAAGTATATTGAGAGAAGCTGATATAAGAGGTATTTATCCTCATCAAATATCCGCTGAGTTTGCAAATCGACTTGGTAAAGTATTTGGTACTTATGTTAAATCAGTAGGTGGTTCTTTTGTTGTAGTTGGTCATGACAATAGATTTGGTGGTCCACATTTAACTAAGAATTTAATTGAAGGATTAATTAGTACGGGAATAAATGTTATTTATATTGGTTTAGTAACAACTCCAATGTTAAACTTTGCATCACGTAAGTTAGGACAAGAATATGGAATAATGGTAACCGCTTCTCATAATCCTAAAGAAGATAATGGATTTAAACTATTTGGTGAAAGATATCAACATTGTGATCATGATGTCTTAGATATAATTTATAAAGCTTTAAGCGATCCTAAATATAAAATTGCTAAAGGTAAGGGAGTTATTGAACATGTAGATGTTCAAGACGCTTATGCTAAATATTTAAGTGAATCAATTAATCCGGGTAAGAGACCAATGAGAGTAGTTGTTGACTGTGGAAATGGTACAGCATCAGTAATAATTAGAAAGGTATATGAATTATTACCTTTTGAAACTATTTTCCTATATTGTGATTCTAATCCTAATTTCCCAAATCATCATCCAGATCCAAACGTTAAAGAGAATTTAACTAAACTTGCTCAAGCCGTTAAACACAATCGTGCTGATTTAGGTTTAGCTTATGATGGAGATGCTGATAGATGTGGATTTGTCGATAATAAAGGTAATATAATTGAATCAGATGTTTTAATGGCATTAATGATACCAGAAATACTAAAGGACAATGAAAATAAAACTGTTCTAATTGATGTAAAATGTTCTAAAGTAGTGAGTGATGCTATAAATAAATATAATGGTGAAGCATATATTGAAACACCTAGTAGTGCAATGCAAGAAAGAACAATAGATAAATTAAATATCCCGTTTGGTGGCGGATATTCTAACCATATATTCTTTAAAGATCGTCATCCAGGATATGATGATGGAATATACGTTGGACTAAGAGTTCAAGAAATGCTAAGTCATTCTAATGAGACATTTAATGAAATGTTTAGAAAATTAAAGTTATATTATAATACTCAAGAAATAAGAGTTAAGACAACTGATGCTAAGAAATTTAAAATTGTTGAGGGTATAAAAAAATACTGTGATTCTCATAATTACCAGTATTCTACAGTTGATGGTATTAAAGTCTTTAAAGGTGAATCTTGGGCTTTAGTTCGTGCTAGTAATACCGGTCCAAACTTAACTCTAAGATTCGAATCTAATACGGAAAGTGGTCTTAAAAAGATTCAAAAAGAATTTATGGATGTCTTAGGTATATTAGAAAAGTAAATCAAATTGATTTACTTTTTATTTTCTAATATTTTTGTCAATATCTTAGAATTCTCTTCATCGAATTCTTGAGGTAAAACTATTTTAGCTCCATTTCTAATTAATATATTATCAATTCTATCTTTAAATATTGAACCATAGTTATAAATCGTTTCTTGGTTTTCAAAAGATACATTATCTTCCGTAACTATACCTTCAGTAGAAATGGTTACTAATGGACCAATATTACATACTCCGTTTTCCTTGTCTTCTATTCCTTTGAAACCAGCATAAGTAATAATTGGTAAGTGAGGAATAAATTCTTCTTTTGGTTCTTTTAAATATCTTGCATTACCTTCATTATATAAATTATAATCTAAAGCTCTATAACCACCAAAGAAACGAGATTTCTCATATTTATCTAAATTAGTACAATATTGTTTATATAATCCAAGTCTTTGAACTTCAAAATAATGGTATTTATCTAAAGATATATATATTTTAAAATTATTTCTCTTTAATCCTCGATGATTAGAATGTCTTACAAAGTATTTAGCTAGATTAATTAATTTCTTAGAGTATATAGTTCCATTAATAGTAACTGATATTTTTTCGACAATTATTCTTTTTTGAACTATTACTTCTATAACTTTTTGTAAACGTTCAATTAAAAGAGTAGGTTCTCCTCCACATATATTTAAGTTGTGAACGAATTTTATTTGATTGAAAGTCTCCTCGATTACTTGATCAGTCATAACCTTTTTGGCCTTTTTTCCACGCAAACAATGAAGACAATTTAAATTACAATCCTCACCAATTACTAGACATAAGTTTTGAGCGCACAATGTAACCATAAGTTTTCTCCTTAATTAACTTTGTATTATAGCATTTTTTTATAAACAAATAAATTATATGGTATAATTAACATAATGGGAAGTGATCAATATGGGTTTATTTTCATCTTTACTTAAGATTAAAAAGCAAGAAGACTTTATATCTGAAATAACATCACCAACTATTCAAGAAGAAAAGAAACCTGAAATAACAATTGATTTACCTGAAGATGAAATAGTTAAGATAAGTGATAATGTAATAGATACATCATCATTAGAAAATGAATTAAAACTTAAACATAATCTTGAAGTTTTAATCAAAAGAGCAAAGAAGAATAATGGTATAGATAACTTTGTTATTATTAGAGAAGATGATATATTTCCATCTAACTGGGAATGGTTACCTTGTAGTGATGCTACAACGCTTGAATATGAATCTACTAGTCTTTCCTATCTATTACGAAAAAAACTCGCAGAGAGTAAATTAAAAACTATTAAAATAGGTGATATGGTACTACCACATACAAGAGATGAAATAGAAGAAGAATTGAGCAAGATAGATAGGAATACTGGCAATATCTATATGCCTAGTTATTTTAGATCAACAAAACACTTTACCATTAATACCCCTTTAGGAGTAACGGGGGATTACAATGCTGTTAAACTAGGGAGAAAATTTATTATAATAGATACAATGGATAATTTCTTAAATTCCGGATATGCTTATTCAGTAGGCTATCGCGACGCCTACTTAGATGTAACTCATGAGCCATTGAAAATCAGTGATCAAGCTATAGTTTTAATTGATTCAGATAAATATGATGATATTATAAAGGATGAAAGTATTGCTTCTGAGTTAGAATCAAGAAGAGTCATTAAATTTAGGGGAGATGAAACATTAGCAATTGATATGGTATTATCAGAGATGTCTATATTACCTTCACGAATTGGAATGAGGTATGCTTTCTATGATGAAGAGATTCATAAGATATTAGATTCAAGTATTAAAGAATTAGCTGAGAAAAATAATCTATTGTTAAATAAGAGTCATGGAGGTTCTTTATCTCCGGAAGGTGGACATTTCTCAAATTACTTTGATGAGAAAAATCATGATCGAAGAAAATACTTTAATGACTTAGCAGCTTTTATTCGAGAAAAATGTAATATAGATTTTGAATTTACTTTTATGAATCGCGTAGATGAACAAAGTATTGAAAAACTAATTGATACTATCGGACCTCAAGAACTACTATCTATAATCGATGAATATAATAAAAAAGTAATAGATAATTTTGAAATAAGAAAGAAAAAATATTTAGATGATCGAAAGAATATTACTGATGATATTCATGATCTATTTATAAGTACGATCGGTATAATTGATGAATACTATAGAGGTACAGAAAGAATAAAAGATAACGATGAATTAGAAAACTATATCCAAGTATTTTTACAAAGTAAAAGTCTTGAAGAACAAGTCGAAAGTGCAAAAATAATTCAAAGAATGTTAAAGAAAGATATAAAGATTCAAGAAGAGTCTACTGACTTAAATAAACTATTATAAGGAGGATATATGAAAAAGAAAGTTATAATAATTACAGTTACTGCGGCCGTATTAATATCAATCGGGCTAATATTCTATTTTTCAAGTAATAAAAATACGGTTGAAAGGAATCATAATAAGAGTACTACAACGACAACCACAACTACGACAACTACAAATGAAATAGTTCCAACAGAATCTACGACAACGAGTACAACAACAACGACAACAAGTAAAACAAGCAAGAAGACTAACTCAACAAGTAAGAAAACGAATTCGACAATTGCATCAACTAATAAGAATGATTCATTATTTAGTTCAACTATAACTACAACAACAAAAAAGACACCTTCAATTAACGTTGATAATCTATTAAAGAATGTTAAAAGAGAAAAAGGCAAAGTTAATATTTACTTATTCTATGGAAATGGATGCCCTCATTGCAAACTAGAACATGAAGTATTAGATGAAATAAAAGATGAATATGGAAAGTACTATAATCTATATGAATTTGATATATGGAATAATAAAGATTACTATGAACTAGCTCATATATTTGCTGAAAACATGAATTTCGAATTAAGAGGAGTTCCTTTCACTGTTATAGGTGAACAATATATGAGTGGATTTGGAAGTGAATCAAAAGATATTCTAATCAATAAGATTAGAGAAGAGAAAGATAAAGGATACGATGTATACTTTGATAGAATAAAAGAACAATAAGTTCTTTTTTTGTTTAAAAATATAAAGAAATTAACAAAATAATCTTGCTTATATTTTTATAAGTATTATAATGTAGTTATACGGTAAGTGAGTAAAACTCCACACATAAAGGGAGGAATTAATTGAAAACATATAAGACACAATTTAATAATCAACAATGGATATGTTTTCCATTATTTAAGAATGATAAAGTAGATTACAACAAAGATATTAACACAGAAAGAACTTTATTGAATTAGAAAAAAATTGCATTGCCAATAATAAAATTTTTAATAAAGACAATAATGTGTAAACATTATTTTTTTATTCCATTTTTATAAAAGTGTAATAAAACTGCCATAATATCGTAGAAAACAAAAGAAAACAAAAGTTTTTCTATATGTTGCAAATGCAACAAAAAAATAAAAAGTTTTGAATTTCTTCATTTTGTTGTAAATGCAACAATTATTAAAAATATATTTTGATATAATTTGGTTATAGTAGAGGGAGGAGTAAATAACATGAAGGTTATTAAAAGAGACGGGAATATAGTTGACTATAATCCTGAAAAAATTGAAATTGCTATTAACAAGGCAAACGCTGAGGTTGATGAAGGGGATCAAGCCAGCAGCACTCAAATTAAAAAAATTATTAAATATATTGAAGGGCTAAAGAAGAGAAGAATTCTAGTAGAAGACATTCAAGATATCATTGAAGAGAAACTAATGGAAGCAAAGAAATATAAATTAGCTAAAACATATATTACTTATAGATATACAAGAGAGTTAGTTCGTAAGAGTAATACAACTGACTTAGCAATTAAAGAATTAATTGATGGTGAATCAGAATATTGGAATACTGAAAACTCAAATAAAAATGCAAAGATTGTTACAACACAAAGAGATTATCTTGCTGGTATAACAAGTACCGATATCACAAAGAGATTCTTACTTCCTGAAGATATCGTAAAAGCTCATGAATCAGGATTAATTCATTTCCATGATGCTGACTATTTTGCTCAAAATGCATTACATAACTGCGATTTAATTAACTTAGAAGATATGTTACAAAATGGAACAATTATTAATGGTGTAATGATTGAAAAACCACATAGATTCTTAACAGCTATGACAATAGCAACACAACTTATTACAGCTGTTAACTCAAGTCAATATGGTGGATGTACAATTACATTAACTCACTTAGCTCCTTTTGTAAGAAGTAGTTATGATTATTATATTAAGAAATATAAGAAGAGAAAATTTTCTGCTGAAGATATTGAAAAGTATGCTAAAGAAGATTTAAAGAAAGAAATTGTTGATGGTGTACAAACTTTCCAATATCAAATTAATTCAATGACTACAACTAATGGTCAAGCTCCTTTCTTAAGCGTATGTTTATATTTAGGTGAGACTGAAGAATATAAAGATGAACTTGCAATGATTATTGAAGAAGTTCTAAAACAAAGAATTGAAGGAATGAAAAACGAAAAAGGTGTATATGTAACACCAGCATTCCCAAAACTTCTATATGTTCTTGAAGAAGATAATATTAAGAAGAATAGTAAGTACTATTACTTAACTAAATTAGCTGCTGAATGTACAGCTAAACGTATGGTACCTGATTATATTTCTGAAAAAATAATGAAAGAATTAAAGAAGAACGAATTAGGTGAAGGCGAATGTTATCCATGTATGGGATGCCGTTCATTCTTAACTCCTGATCGTTCGATGAGTTTAGGAAATATTGCCAAAGCTAAAAACTATGTTGAAGGCAAAGGTAAATATTATGGTAGATTTAATCAAGGTGTTGTTACAATCAACTTAGTTGATGTAGCACTATCGAGTGGAAAAGATATGGAATTATTTGATAAGATCTTCGATGAACGTCTTGAATTATGCCATCGTGCATTACAATTAAGACATGAACGTCTATCTAAAGCAACATCCGATGTTGCACCAATCTTATGGCAAAATGGAGCACTTGCTCGTTTAGAAAAAGGTGAATCTATTCATGAATTATTACATCATGGATATTCAACTATTTCATTAGGATATGCTGGATTATATGAATGTGTTAAATATATGACTGGACAGTCTCATACTGATAATGGAAAAGGTAAAGAATTTGGTCTAAAAGTAATGCAACATTTAAATGATAAATGTGCTGAATGGAAGGCTGCTGAAGATATCGATTACTCAGTATATGGAACTCCTATCGAAGCAACTACTTATAAGTTTGCTAAGAGTTTAAGAGATCGTTTTGGTGTTATTAAAGGTATTACAGATCGTGACTATATTACTAATTCATATCATGTACCTGTATTTGAAGAAATTGATGCATTTACTAAATTAAAATTAGAGAGTGAATTCCAAAAATTATCTCCAGGAGGTGCAATATCTTATATTGAAACTCCAAATCTTGCTAATAACTTAGATGCTGTATTAGAGGTAATTCAATTCATTTATGATAATATAATGTATGCTGAATTAAATACTAAATTGGATTATTGCCAATCTTGCGGTTATACAGGTGAAATCTTAATAGATGATAATCTTGAATGGTATTGTCCAAATTGTGGTAACCGTGACCATGATAAATTAAATGTTGCTCGTCGTACTTGTGGATATATTGGTTCTAATTTCTGGAATAAGGGAAGAACTCAAGAGATTAAGGATCGTGTAATTCACTTAGATAATAAAGATGCAGATGAGGAATAGTTATGCGATATAATAAAATAAGGAAAATGGATATATCAAACGGACCTGGTGTACGTGTATCCGTTTTTATGCAGGGATGTGTATTTAATTGTAAAAATTGTTTTAATCCAGAAACTCATGACTTCAATGGAGGGAAAGAGTTTACTGATGAAACAATTGAACATATATTAGATTTATGCGACAAAGAATTCATTGTAGGACTATCAATATTAGGAGGAGAACCTATGCATCCTAAAAATATTGAAGGTACTACTAAATTAGCTGCATCTTTTAAGGAAAGATTTCCTAAAAAGACTTTATGGACATGGTCAGGTTTCTTATTTGATCGTGACTTAAAAGATAAAGAAGTAATGAAATATGTCGATGTTTTGGTTGATGGACAATATAAAGATGAATTACATGATTTTAGACTTGAATGGCGAGGATCAAGTAACCAAAGAGTTATTGATGTTCAAAAGAGCTTAAAGAAAGGTGAAGTAGTTCTTTATACAGAATAAAGAAGAATGTTTTATAACATTCTTTTTTTATGTTAGTTATTTATTGTTAGTTCGAAAAGATAATTATCATAGTTTGCAAAAACATTAGATATACGATATAATAGGTGGCATGTTGATGCGAAGAATAATGGGGGAAAATATTATGAGTAAAAATGAGCAAATATATAAGAATTGGATTAAACAAATTGATAAGTTTGATAAATTAAGCTTTGCTGATGCTAAGAAGTTATATCAAAAAATGCTTGAAGTAGATGATGAAGATAAAAAACAAGAGTACTTTAATAGGTTAATAGAAGGAACGATCTATGTAGTAGCTGAATTTATAAAAAATAATAAATTTGCTTCAATTGATAATGTTAACTTTGATATGGATGATGTTATAAACTCATGTTCAGAAATATGGATTAGAAGAATTAAAGAGGGTTCTTTATTAGTAAAAAGGAGTTTATATAAAATACTTGATGTTACATTTTATAACGAATTATCTCGTATGTTAATTGAGACTGACCTTACAGTCGCCGATGTAACTATCGCTAGCACTTTAACTCTCAGTGATCTACTATATTTATATATTGAATTTACTCAAAAAAACGGAGAAGCAAGTTATGAAGATTTTCTAAAAATAATATCTGAATACTTTAAAGAATCTCCCGCATATTATAAAATTAGTAGTCGTTTAAATGCTTTAGGATTTTCTGATATAGATTTAGTTGAACAAACATATGAACTGTTTGAAGCTATTATTGAGTATTCTTCCGATTCTAACAATAATATAAGCTATACTAAAAGAAAACTTGATATGCTTAAATATATTCTCCTTGATACAGGATTACAAAGGTTTAGAGCAAGTTTAGATGATGTATATAAAAAAGACGATGCTGATATAGTAGTAGAAGAAATAATCTATAAAGAATTAATAGATGCTATAAATAATTGTAGTTCATTATCTGATCGTGACAGAGAAATTGTATTTAGGATTACTGGTTCAAATGGAGAAGAAAAGATTACTTATGATGAAGCAGCAAAAATATATGGGGTATCAGAAGCGCGTATTGGTCAATTGTACCATAAGGCATTAAGACTTATTAGAACTGATTATGACGTTAGAAAATGTTTAAAACAAATGAACCTAAACTAGTTCATTTGTTTTTATATAGCATTCTTTTTTTATCTAGGAATATATTACTTATGTTATAATCAATATAGAAGGTGAACATATGAAAGTTAAAGTTGGTGTATCAAATAAACATATTCATTTATCCGAAAGTGATTATCAAGTATTATTTAAAGATAAAGAGTTAGAAAAATTAAAGGATATTAGTCAACCAGGACAGTATGCTCTTAAATGTATGCTTACTGTAGTTGGACCTAATGGTAAAGAGTTGAATGTTAGATTAGTTGGCCCAACAAGAGATTATTCCCAAGCTGAATTATCAGCAACTGATTGCATAAGTATTGGTTTAAAGGATTATGTTATTAAAGAATCTAGTCATATTGATAATACTCCTAAATTATTTGTATATTATGATGATCCAAATAATAAAGTAAGTGTACCTGTTGTAGTTGCTCAAAGACACTTACATTTAAGTCCTGAAGATTGCAATAACGAATTTAATACGAGTGGTCAAATTGTGAGAGCAGTAGCTGAAACAAGAAGAAGTGGAATAATTGGTGACATAGTTGTTAGAATGGGACCTAGTCATAAGACAGAACTACATTTAGATACTGATGAAGCTAATGCTTTTGATTTACATAATGGTGATGAAGTAGAAATTATTCTATAATAATAACTAAGTTGAAAATTATTTCAACTTTTTTTATGTTATAATTTATTTAGAAATTAGGAGTTATCTATGAAAATTAACATAAAGAATTATAATTTAGAAATGTTTATAAATAAGAATAATTGTTATTATTATCAGGAAGATTTAAATGATAGTTTCTATTGTGAAATCATTATAAAAGATAATAATTTAGAAGTTAAAGTATATGATAAAAATACCTCTGAAGAATATATTCCTTTCAATCTAATAAGCCATCAAGGAGCTCTTTCTGCTGAATTACATGAATTAGTTGATAAAGTATTAGATAGATTAAAGAAGAAATCGGATATAGTTAATGATTTAATTAAATATGTGGAAACTAAATATAATGTTAAACCTGTTTATCCATTTCCCAAAGATTCCAATTCATTTACTTTAAATAAGAATAAAAAATGGTTCTTATTATATATGAATATATCATCAAAGAAACTAGATATAAAAGATACTAAAGATATAGATACGATTAATATTAAATTACCTGACTATTTAATACCAGATCTAATAGATAACATTGTCTTCTTTAAGGCATATCATATGAATAAGAAATATTGGATTACTATAAATCTCGATAATGTTTCCTCAATAGAAGAAATAACTAAATATATAGATATGTCTTACAATCTTGTATAAATCACAAATCATATGCTATAATTTGGTGGGTTGGTGATTATATGATAGATGTATTATTAGATACACTTTTAGATATAGTAAAATTATTACCATTTCTATTTGTATCATTTTTAATATTAGAATTATTAGAACATAAATTAAGTAATAAATCTAAAAAGGTAATAACTTCTTCAGGAAAGTTTGGACCTTTTGTTGGAGCACTTTTAGGTGGAATCCCTCAATGTGGATTTTCTGTATTAGCTACAAACTTTTATGTTACAAGAGTTATTACATTAGGAACTTTAATTGCTATTTATTTATCGACAAGTGATGAAATGCTTCCAATATTAATAGCTAATCAAGTACCTATTATCGAAATAGCTAAAATAGTTGGTTTAAAAATCGGAATAGGTATGGTAGTAGGTTTTATAATAGATTTTATTACACGTTCAACAGTAAAAGAAAACTTCAATATTTGTGAACATGAGCATTGTGATTGTGATCATTCACTTATTAAATCCACAACAATACATACATTAAAGACTATATTATTTATTGGTATAGCAACACTTATTTTAAATACCGTATTCTATTTTGTATCAGAAGATGCAATAAAAGAATTGTTCCTATCTAACTATGTTATTGGATCTTTCTTATCTCCTTTATTGGGTCTTATTCCTAACTGTGCAGCTTCAGTAATATTAACTGAATTATATTTAAATGGAGTATTATCTTTAGGTACGACTATAGGTGGACTTCTTACAGGAAGTGGAGTTGCAATCCTTGTTCTTTTTAAGAACAATAAGAACTTAAAGGAAAATTTAAAGATAGTAGCTATTATATATACTGTTGGCGTAATATCCGGACTTATTTTAAATATAATAGGTATATAATAATCAAAATGTTAAGAGTAGTTGACAAATTTCCAAGTAGAATTGGTAGAGTGCAACTACTTATTATTTTATAATTTAATAATGAAAGAGGTGAATTATGAGTATAGGAGAAAGACTAATAAATTTACGAAAGTCAAAAAACTTATCTCAAGAACAAGTAGCAGATAAATTAAATGTTACTCGTCAAACAATATCGAAGTGGGAGACCGATCAATCGATGCCAGATCTTGATAAAATAATTCCAATTTGTGAATTATTTGGTATTACAACTGATGAATTATTAAGTGGAGTAGTTAAAGAAAAAGAAGAAGTAATGATTGAAGATCAAAGAGAAATAAGAAAGAAAAAATCTTTGGGAATTGGCCTTGGAGTCTTAGGTTATTTTGTTGCAATAGCATGGATAATGGTTACAATTCCCGTATTTAGAATAAATCCAATTGTATCTTCAGCTATATTCTTACTTATATGTGGTGTTGCAACATTTATAATAGTTTATACATCAATTAACTATAAAGTAAAAGTAGAAGAAAAGAAAGAAAATAAAGTTGCCAAAGCAGTTAAAGAAATTGCTGCTGTAATTACTTGTCTTATTTATTTTACTGTAAGTTTTATTACTTTTGCTTGGCATATCACATGGCTAATATGGGTAGCTTATGGCTTAATAGAAGCAATTATTGATTTAATATTTCAATTAAAGGAGAATAAAAATGAAGAATAAATCGTCAATAATTACTTTAATCGTAGTTTTATCAATTCTAGCAATTGGAGTAATAGGTTTATTAGTTATGTTATTAACTAATAATATAAGATTTCATGGATTATTTAGTAATATTAATTTTTCAGCTAGTAAGACTATTATTCATGATGAATACTATGAAAACAGATATAATCTAATAGATATTAATAACTCATTAGGAGACATATACTTATTTAATAGTGAAGATGAAAGAATTCATGTCGTAGTATATGGTGAAGAAGATATGTTATCTATTGAAGATAATGAAAGTTTAAATATTAAATATAAGGGAAAATCTTGTTTCGGATTCTGCTTTAATAATCAAGCAGCTAAAATAGAAGTTTATATACCAACTGATTATGATAAAAAGATTAAGGTTGAAAATAGCGCAGGCAATATTAAAGTGAATGATTTCCCATCAGCTATATTAGATATTGATTCTGATTTAGGAGATACGAAGATTGGTAATATAAAAGAATTAAATATTGTAAGTGATGCTGGTGATATTGATGTTAATTCAGTTAATAGAATAAAAGTTGAGAATAATTTAGGAGATATTAAAATAGATAAAGTAACTGAATACTTAGATATTGAAGATGATTGTGGAGATATTAAAATTAAGAATATTGATATTAAAGAAAGTTCTCGTATAACTAATAATATGGGTGACATTAAGATAGGTCAAACTAATGATATCAGAATTGAATCAAAAGTAAGCTTAGGTGAAGAAAAAGTTAACGATAGTAATAATAAGTCTGATATTGTCTTAGACATAAAAAACAGTTGTGGAGACATTGAAGTAAATTAATTATAAAACTCTCAAATAGAGAGTTTTTTTGTTGATGTTTAGTAAGTAGGAGTATGGTATAATTAAACTACGAGAAACAGGTGAAATATATGGAAACTATGATTAGAAAATTAAGAATAGATGATACTTTAGAACTTGCAAACAACATAGCAACAGTGTGGAATTCAACTTATAAGGGAATCGTCAATGATGATTTTTTAAGTGGTTTATATGAGAGTGTTCCTTATTCTTCAGAAAAACTTAAAGAAAAAGTAAATGCTAATGAAGAATATTATTGTTTAATTTGTGATAATAAAATAATTGGTTGGGTATATTTTACTTTAGATACGAATAATTATGAAAATACGGCGGAAGTTCATTCTCTATATGTAATGGATCCTTATCAAGGAAAAGGTTATGGAAAGAAGCTGTTAGATTTTGCTTTTGCTGTAATTAAGAATAGAGATATTAATAAAGTATTAATTGGTTGCCTGGATGGAAATAAGTCTAACGAATTTTATCAACATATTGGTGGCCATTATATTGCTAGTCGTCTATTTCGTGATGAATATTTAGAAAATTTATATATGTTTGATTTATAGGAAGATGTTTATGAAAAAAATATTTAAAATATTATTTAGTTTTATACTATTTGGAATATCTTGTATTCTAGCAATTCAAATAGTTGTAATTGGTAGTACTAAAAATAGGATTCTCTCATTAGAAGAAATGAGTAAGTTAAATGATGTTGATTGTATATTGATTCTTGGAGCAGGTATTGATAAAAATAATAAACCTAGTTTAATGCTAAAAGAACGATTAGATACTGGAATTGATGTTTATGATTTGAATATTACTGATAAAATAATTATGTCTGGTGATCATACGCGCAATAATCATGATGAAGTAAACGTTATGAAGAAGTATACAATTGATAATACGGATATTTCATCTTCAAATATTTTTATGGATCATGCTGGAGTTTCAACTTATGATAGTATTTATCGTGCAAAGAAAATATTTGGAGTAGATAAAATGATTATAGTTACTCAAGGATATCATCTTTATCGTGCTCTTTATATTGCTAAGTCTTTAGGAATTGAAGCTTATGGAATAGATGCTACAAAAAAGGTTTATGATGGACAAGAAATGCGTGATATAAGAGAAGTAGTTGCTCGATGCAAAGATTTCTTAAAAACAATAATTAAACCTAAATCAATGTTCTTAGGTGAGAAAATATCTTTAGAAGATAATGCTGATGTTACTAATGATTATTATCTTGTAATTAAGAATAAATATCTTGAGTATACAGACTTTTCTAAAGAAAAATTTGATATAATTAGTAATATTATTAATTCTTATCATTTTGATTCCGAAGATTGCTCAGAAGAGTCATCATATATTATATCTATTAATACCGATTTATATGAAATAGAAGTAATGGATAATCTTGTTCATATAACGAAAGATAATAAAGAAATAGTTTTAGATGATAAAGATTCTAAACTAGTTTTAGAAATCGTTGGAGAATAGTCTGATATTTCTTATACTAAAACTTTATTTTAGAGCAAATAATTATCTTTTCAAAATTATGATATAATAAATGCTAGGAGGAATATATTATGAAAGAAACAAATCTTGTAAATGAAAGATATGAAATAGTTTTTGAATCAGATAATATTTATTATGTAAAATTAGATGAAAAGCTAGTAAATGATTATTTGGCAATGGTAAATGATCCTAATGTAGCTAATAAAATTAGTCATAAAATTCGTACATATACTTATGAACAAGAATTAGAATGGGTAAAATCAAAATTAGAAGAAAATGCTATATGCTTCTCTATGATAGAAAAAACTACCGGAGAATATATTGGAAACATAGAAATAATGGAAATTAAAGACAACATTGGAGAATTAGGAATATCTATTACTGCTTCGAAACAAGATAAGCATTATGGTACTGAATCAATTAAGGCTTTAATAAAATATGCTTACGAGGAATTAAATCTAGATGGAATGGAATTAAATGTTTATGCAACTAATCCAAGAGCAATTCATTGTTACGAAAAAGTTGGTTTTACAAAAGATGGAATAGGTAAAACTAAAGAAGATGTTCATATGATAATATCTAGATAGAATTAACAACTCAGTCATAGAAATGTGATATATTTTGATACATAAAAAAACTCTCTCTTAGAGAGTTTCTTTTCTTTTTATTGGTAATAATGCAAATGCCTCAATAGCAATAATAATTACACTAATTGTTATATAAACTGTTGGAGTAGTTTAACTTCTTTTACTTCTAAGTTCAACTTTGAAACTGAAAGACCCATTAGTCTTTTTTCCATTAACATATAAGTTTCCATCCGGATATATGTTATAAGGTTCATATGTAAATGAATTAATACCAATCGTATTATTAGCTTCTTCTAAAGGTATAATATTAATATAGTAAAGAGCTTCTTTATTAACTTTTATTGTATCAAATCTAAATATTTTAAATTTATTATTCTTTACTTCATCTTTTTTAAATATGATTGTTTCAACTTCATTATAATCTTCATCTAGCAATCTAAATTGATAATTAATATTGTCATCATCGTCATCTACTATAAAATTAATAGATACGGAATTGAAGTCATCATATGCAATAAATGATTGATATAGTTTATCATTATTTAAATCCCTATATTTTTCTGATCTATTTTTAACTTGATAAACTCTTGTATCGACATATTTATTTTTATCTACTACATATTTAGGATAATTAAATATCAATAAACCTATAGATAAAGCAAATATAAAGTATGGAAAGTATTTCATTATCTTTAATAATCTATCTTTTAATTTAATCTTACTTATATTATCTATTCCTAAAGGGAAGAGAATAATAAACCAAGGAAGGAAACTTAGACTATATCTTGCTTGAACTTCCCAAATGCTATAGAATAGGAATGCTCCGAAGATAGCAACATATATAAATTTTAAATTAGAGATTCTATTTTCTTTTTTTAATTCTCTAAATAACATATAAGTTAGAACAACCATAATCATTGATTTAAATATCTGTAAGTAATATAGGATAAATATCATATTACATCCACATATATACTCAAAGTCTGCTCTAATTTTCTCGACAATTCGTATCTTATCCGGATATCGATAAGCTCCATTAGACCATGCAAGTGCAATTTTTTGCCCCCATAATTTTATTAATCCGATAGGTCCTAATTCCTTAATTCGAGTTTTTATTACTTTAATATTAGCACTTGTCTTTTCTTCCTTAGTACTAAAAGATTTCGTATAATCATGGTCCACTTGATTATATCTTCCACCAGTATCACCATTAAGTCCCATCATCACCCAATGAGTAATTGGGAAAGCTCTCGTATCATCTTTTGGAATTTCAAAATTGGATTCAATAAGGGAATAGTTTACGAGACCTAAAATAAAACCTACAAGTAAACAAAGAGAATACTTTAATGTTTGTTTAATACCTTTATTATTTAAGAAACTAGCTACAATAGCAGCAATTAATACAAATACAACAACTAATCTTATCTGCATACCTAAAGCTATAATAAAGCCCGTAATTGCCAGTAAACAAATAGATGATTTCTTATTAGTTTTATAGAGCTTCAATAGAAGATATATTGCAATAGATGCAAAAGGTAAACATAAAGTATCTGTATAATAATAAGATGCGTACATATAGAATATTGGATTTAAGATAAAGAATAATAAACCAATAATACCATATTTACTAGGTTTAATTTCTTTAATAGATAGATAAGTAAAATAAGCACTTATACTTATAAATAAAGAATTAATTAATGTTGCAAATATTCTTAAATTTCCAATAGATAATAGATTTCCAATATAATATATATAATATAGGAAAACTGTTAATGGTACTTGATTAGTATACTTTCCAAAATAACCAACATTAGTTATAATTGGACCATTTTCCATCATAAAATTAAGTTCTCTTTCAACATGACTAAGATCATAAGTTGGAATTATTAAGTGTCTAACACCAAATATGGCTAAAGTAATAAAGAATACTAACGATAGTACTTTAGCTAATCTATTTAATTTTTTATCACTTACATTATCTAATTTTTTAAATAATTTGATAAAGAAATAAAATCCCACAATAACACCCATAATTATTATTATTGGGTTCAATACTTCTCCTGTCGTTTGATAAAAATTTCCTAAAGCAGCAACAGTAGCTACAATAGAAACTATTATCGAAAATATAATCATTATTTTATAAAAAACTTCTTTAAATTTATCCATCTCATCACTTTCTTTTTCAAAATCATTATACTATATAATTTATTAGAAATACAACAAATAAAAAAAGTAGGGAACTCCCTACTTAATGATTGATTCTAGTGCTAAAGTTATCATCGTATTCAATGAAGTTTCTCGATCTTCCGGACTTACAATTACATCGGGTTCATATTTAGAATCAACTATTGTTGCTAACATAGAAGCTTGTTTCTTACAATAAGCTGCTATATGCATAAGTCCAAATCCTTCCATTTCAACACACATTAGATCATCTTTAATTGGACATCTCTCAATTAAAGGTGTTATATCACAGTAAACATCAAATACATCACTAGTATATGTTGGACCATATTTTAAATTAGTAATGTTTAATTCTTTTGCCGTGTCTAATATAACTTTATTTAATTCATTTGAAGATTCAATAAAACTATCTTCACATTTTATTAGAGTATTTTCAAAACTTGACTCTGAATAAGATCCTGTCGATAATACAACATCTAATATCTTAGCATTTGGATTTAAAGATCCACTAGAACCTATTCTAATAATCTTTTCTAC
This sequence comes from uncultured Muribaculaceae bacterium, assembly GCA_964551965.1. Taxonomy (GTDB): domain Bacteria; phylum Bacillota_I; class Bacilli_A; order RF39; family UBA660; genus CAG-582. The sequence goes on along the minus strand of CAZKFB010000005.1, from coordinate 6,063 downwards.
ATTATAGAAATGATATAACTCATAAGCATAGATTCCAACAGAAGCAACTCCCATACCAGAACCCATTACTGTTACTCTTACACCTTTATAATATCCTGTAAATCCAAGCATATTACGAACACTATTAACGAGTACTGCATCTTCTAAAAAATTTTCTGCAATATACTTTGCTCTTAAAGGATCGCCGGGTAGCAAAACTATTGGAGCAATACTATCTTTTTCAGCCACTATATGTACTGGTTCCATATCATCACCTATTATAATAATAGCATATGTATGTTATAATAACATTATAAAAAAATTTATTTTACGCATAATAAAATGAGAGGTGTCAATATGGTTTATAATAGCTACAAGATGGGATCATTCAATCTTCATACGATTAAAACAGATAGATTTAAAACAATAAGAATGGAGATCATGTTTAGAAATAATATTGATCCAGAAAATATCGTTAAAAGAACTATGCTTTTCGAATTACTTTTAGAAAGTAGTGAGTATTACAAAACTAAAAGAGATTTAATATTAAAATGCGAAGAACTTTATAATGCTAATATCTATGCAGAAACAATGAAAGTAGGTAATGAGGTTGTAAGCGTAATTAACTATGAAATATTAGATCCTAAATATACTGATGATTTAGATTTAGATGAAGCTTTAAAATTACCATTTGATATTATTTTTAATCCCGACATAAATGAAAACGAATTCAATGAAGAGAGATTAGAAACTATTAGAATTCGTTCTTTAGCTGAATTGGAAGCACTAAAAGAAGAACCTAGTAAATATGCTATTGCAGAATCATTAAAAGCTATGGATTGTAAGTCCGTATCAAGTATTAATATACTAGGTGATAAAGAATCTATTAATCGAGTAAATAAATCAAATATCTTTGATGAATATATGAATATCTTAGAACATGATTATATTGATATATACGTTATAGGAGATATTGATTCCAATAAAATAATTGATATTGTTAATAAGTATCAACATTTCAACACGATTAAACATCATGAAGTATTTTTATATGTCGATAATAAAGTTAGAAGTAGAGTAAACAAAGTGGAGGCAAAAGAAGATTTAACTCAATCTCAATTAATATATATAATGAATCTTATTGGTTTAACTGATTTTGAAACTTCTTATGTATCTCATATTTTTAACCATATATTAGGTGGGAATTCTCTAGACTCTAAATTATATAAGAACTTGCGAAACGATAATTCACTTTGTTATTCTGTTTCAAGTAAGTATAGTAAATATGATAGACTTATGATGATTTCAACTTCAATTGATAAGGATAATATTAAACTTTCTAAAAGGTTAATTGAGGATTCAATAAAGAGTATGAGGACTAGTATTACGGAAGAAGAAGTAGACAAAGCTAGACAGGCAATCGTGAATGCTATTAAAGTCTCTTTAGATTCAGAACATCAAATAATATCAAATTACTTCTTTAATGAAATAGCTGATTTAGATTTAGTAGATAAAAGATTAGAAGAATATTCTAAAGTTACAAAAGAAGATGTAATTAATATGGCAAAGAAAATAAAGATAAATACGATATATGTTTTGGAAGGAGATCAAAATGAATAAGATAGAGTTATCACATTTAAATGAAACAATTATTTATGAAAGTCTTCCAAACGGCTTAGAAATATATTTATTACCAAATAAGAATGTTAATAATTTTTATATCTCTTTTTGTACAAAATATGGTTCTCTTTATAATGATTTTAAAAGATCAACTGATAAGAAATATTACCACATACCTTCAGGAGTAGCACATTTTCTAGAACATACTACTTTCTATATGGATGGATGCGATGCATCCGATATGTTTTCTTCTCTTGGTTCTTATAGTAATGCCTATACAAGTTTTAAAGTAACTAATTACAATGTATTTAGCTATAATAAGTTTAAAGAAAATTTAAACCTATTATTAGACTTTGTTCAAAATCCATATTATACAGAAAAGAATATTAAAGATGAAAAAGGTATAATATGTGAAGAAGTAAAAATGTATAAAGATATGCCAGACACGATTGCTTTTTTTGGACTTCTTCAAAACATGTTTCATATAGATAATGTAAGAAATATGGTAACCGGAGAAGTAAACGATGTTAAAAGTACAAAGCTTGAAGATATATTAGCTTCCTATAACACTTTCTATCATCCATCAAATATGTTTGTTGTAATTACAGGAAATTTTAATCCCGATGAAGCATTGGCAATAATATCAGAAAATCAAATAAGTAAAAAGTTTGAAAAACCATTTAAAATCGATATTAAGAAGAAAAAAGAAAAAGCATCAGTTGTAAAAGAAAAAGAAATAGTAAAATGTAATGTTGAGATTGATAAAGTTAGTATTGGAATAAAAGTTCCATTAGAAGAATTAAATAATTTAAAATTATCTGAAGAAGAGAGAAATGTATATGTTAGTATGATTCTTAATGCTTCTTTTGGTAGATCTAGTGAACTAAGAGAGAAATTAGTAAGTAGTAATATCATAACTAATGGAATATTCTATGATTCGTTTACTACTGATGATTATTTAGTTATCAATATTATTTCTGAAACTCCTTATCCAGAAAGATACATATCAATAATAAAAGATAAGATAAAGAATCTAAATGATATAGAAAATGAACTTACAAGAAAGAGTAGAGTAGCTATTTCAAGTTTAATATTTTCTCTCGATAATATTGAAGTTATGAATGAAATGATAGTTGATAATATAGTTGAATTTGGCCATGTAGTTCCAAATTACTATGATATCTATAAATCTTTAGATTTAACTAAGATGAAAAAGGCAAGTAAGATTATAGCTAAATCACCTATGTCAGTTCTTATTTTAACTAAAAAATAGAAGAAAGTTGAAAAACTTTCTTTTTTTTTGAAGTAAAATAAAAAAATTTCGGTAATAAATAAGTTAGAAGGGAGGATAAATGAACCAATTAATTAACAAAAAATCAGTTCTAATACTTTTGTCATCATTGGTAATATCTATTTGCCTATTCAGTATTATTTTAATTGGAGCTAATAAAGAGAAAGTAGAAGCTATTGATTATGATGAGGAATTAAAAGTTACTGCAACAGCAACTGAAAAAAGTATGAAGAGTATTTATGTTGATGTTAAAGGGTCTGTAAAAAAACCGGGAGTATATGAAGTGAAAGAAAATGCCATAGTTAATGATTGTATTAAACTGGCGGGAGGTATAACTTCATCGGGAACTCTATCAAATATAAATCTATCAAAAAAAGTGACTGATGAAATGGTTATCTATGTATTTAAGAAAAGTGAAATAACGACGACAGCTAGAAATGAAGTGCCTTGTACTACTGAAGTTATTGAAGTAAATAACTGTCCAATTATCACAACCAATGAAACGAAAAAAGAAGAACCAACTACTAGTGTGATTAATAAGAAAGTAAATATTAATACGGCAACAAAAGAAGAACTAACTAGTTTATCTGGAATCGGAGATTCGAAAGCTAAATCAATAATTGAATACCGTAAGACAAATCCATTTAAGGCAATTGAAGATTTAAAGAATGTAAGTGGTATTGGAGATTCATTATATGAATCAATTAAAGATTCTATTACAGTCTAAATACTTCTTAATTATATCTCTATTATTTGTTATTATATTATCTTTTTTCCGAATGCAATTTGTAACTATCAATGAAAAAGATTTTAATGAATTTACAGGAATAGTTACATCTAAGAAAATAGATGGAAATAAATTAACAATGATTATTAAAGGAAAATATAAAGTTAGAGTTGACTATTATATAAAAGATGAAAAAGAATTAGAGTTCTTAGATAATTTAGATTTAGGAATAAAGATACAGATAAAAGGTTCTAAACAAGAACTTACAAATAATACGATACCCAATACTTTCAATTATAAAAAGTATCTAAAAAATTCCCTAATTGATTATGTAATCTTAGCTGACAAATATAAGATAATAAATAAAAAAACTAATATATTATATAAGTTAAAGAATTCATTCATTAATTATATAAAGCAATTTAAGAGCAAAAATTATTTATCTACTTTTATGATAGGTAGTAAAGATTATTTGGCGGATGGAGTATATGAACAATATCAAAGTTTAGGAGTTTCTCATATCTTTGCTATATCCGGAATGCATATTTCTATGTTAACTTTAATTTTATTTAAGTTATTATCTAAGATAAAGGAAAGAAAAAGATATATTATCGTTATATCTTTTTTAATAGTATATATGTTTATAACAGACTATCAAGCAAGTGTTTTAAGAAGTACAATTCTTTTTATAATGCTTTATTTAAATAAAAGATTTGACTTTAATATGACAACTTTGCAATGTTTATATCTAACAATTATTTTAATACTATTAAGACTTCCTAATATGATATATAATATTGGATTTTTATATTCTTCTATCATATCTTTTTCGCTAATAAGATATAGTCATCTTATAAAAGGCAATTATATTATGAAGTGTCTAAAGATCTCTTTAATTGCTTTCTTATTTAGTTTACCTATAACTATCAATAATAATTTTGAAGTTAATATCTTATCAATTATCAACAATTTATTTTTTGTGCCATTAATAAGTTTTATAATTTATCCATTAAGTTTATTAACTATAATTATTAAACCTTTAGACAACATACTTTATACCATAACTAATATATTAGAAAATGTATCTCTTTACTTACCAGTATGTAATATTGTTGTTCCTAAACTAAATATAGTAATTATTATCCTATATTATATATTGTTGTTTTTATTCTTCAGTAGTTACCGAAAAATATATTTAATATCTTTGGTTCTATTAATATTACTAATTAAACTATTAGTAATATTAGATGATAATCTCTATGTTTATTATCTTGATGTAAAGCAAGGAGACTCTACTATTATTAAATATAGGGATAAAGCAGTCATGATTGATACTGGAGGTATAACATCATTTAAACAAGAAGAATGGAAAATGCGGAAAAAATATTACCTTACTGATAACTCTATAACTTTCTTAAAAAGTATTGGTATAAGTCGTTTAGATTATTTAATTTTAACTCATGGAGACTATGATCATATGGGAGAAGCAAAGCATTTGATAAATAATTATAAAGTTAGAAAAATTATATTTAATAATAATGAACTCAATGATTTGGAAAAGGACTTAATTATTATATTGAATGATAAAAAAATAAAGTACTATAAAGGCCTAGAGAAAATAAAAGTAAACAATATAAGATTAGAATTCTTGAATACAGGTATTTATAATGATGAAAATAATGCTTCGAATGTTATTTATTTTAAACATAATAGATTTAAGTTTCTCTTTATGGGTGATGCTGGTGAGAAAAGGGAAAAAGATATAATAAATCAATATAATATAGGTAGTGTTGATTTTCTAAAAGTTGGTCACCATGGATCTGATACTTCCTCAAGTCAAAAATTTATTGAAACTATTACTCCTAAATATAGTGTTATTTCCGTTGGAGAAAATAATAGATATGGTCATCCAAATGAATCAGTATTGAATACTCTAGATAATAGTAAGATATATAGAACCGATGTAGATGGAACAATTGAAGTAAAACTAAATAAAACAAAATATAAAATAAATACTTATTCTCCATAGAAAGAAGCAAAATATGAATTATTATAATGAAATCAAAAAAGAACTAATGAATAATGAGATAAATAAAAAAGTCAAAAACTATTCGATAAATAAAAGTGACTTAAACACATATTATAATGTTGGTAAAATGCTAGCAGAAGCTGGCAAACATTATGGTGAGAAGATAATTAAAGAGTATTCGATTAAATTAACTAGTGAGTTGGGAAAAGGATTTTCAGTTTCAAATTTAAAACGCTTTAGGCAGTTCTATTGTTTAATAGAAAAAGGTGCAACATTGTCGCACCAATTAACATGGAGTCATTATTCTGAATTGATCCCTCTTAGTGATATAAATATTATCAATTATTATGTTCATACTATAGATAATCTAAGTTTGTCTGTTAGACAATTAAGAGAAAGAATCAAATCTAATGAATA
>CAZKFB010000004.1:29500-53063 GCA_964551965.1 uncultured Muribaculaceae bacterium | reverse complement strand
TGGTAAATATGAAAGCATCTTAGGAGATTTAGTTAACTTAATTAGTGAAGAATTAAATGTTAAGAAAGTGGTATATGTTGATGATTTATCTAAATATATGAACTTTAATATTAAACCTAACTTTAAAGTATGTGGCGCAATGTTTGGTTCAAAGATGAAAGATTATCAGACGGCTTTATTAGATTTAACTAATGAAGATATCGATCTAGTATTAAAGGGCGAAACAATTACTATTGATTTTGATGGAGGAAGATTAGATGTCACTCCTGATATGGTTGATGTAAGAATTGAATCTAAAGAAGGATTCGATGTTGGAATGCAAAACAACAAATTCATTATATTAAATACAGAATTAACAAGAGATTTAATTCTTGAAGGATTTGCTCGTGAAGTAGTATCTAAAGTCCAAAATATAAGAAAGACTAAAGACTTGGATATCGCTGATCGTATTAAGTTATACTATGATGGTGATGACGATATCTTAGAAGCTTTAGATAAATTCAGTGATTATGTTAAAGAAGAAACACTAGCTACTGTTTATGAACATGTTAAACGAGGCGAAGTAGTAGATATCAATGGTCATGATGTAACCTTAGATGTTGAAAAAAACTAAATGAATTATATTGATAATAATAGAAAATCTTATGATCAAGCTGCTAAAATATATAACGAAAAAGATATATTAAAGGGCACTAATCCATTGTTCTATGATCCTTGGTTTAGAATGATATTTAAATATTATGATTTATCAAAGAAGAATAAATGTTTAGAGTTGGGTGCTGGTACAGGACAAGTTTCCGAATTCTTATCTAATCATAACTTTGAAGTAACTTGTCTTGAATATTCAAGTTCGATGTGTGAATATATAAAATCAAGATTACCTAATGCTAAAATAATTGAAGAAAATATCTTAGATGTTAACTTAAAACAAGATGAATATGACTTGATAGTTGCAATGGCTTTTATTCATTGCTTTAAAGAGAGTGATTTAAAAATCATTTTAAATAAAGTATATAGTGCTATAAAGAGTAATGGATATTTAGCTATTTGTACGACTGTTCATAATGAGTCTAGTGAAGGATATTTTGAAAAAGAAGATTATGATAATATAATTAGATTTCGCCATAGATGGGAAGAAGATAATCTAATTAATTTTCTAGAACAAAATGGTTTTGAAGTTGTTGATAGGTTTTACCATAGCGAATTAACGAAACCAAAAAGATGGGTATCGTTTATATTGAGAAAGATTAATGATTAATCTTTCTTTTTCTTTAAATTTATAGTGGAATATGATATAATTCTTAGTAGAATAGGAAGGCTTAATATGATGGAATTTGATGAACTAACAACTTTACTTTATCAAGAAAACATAAATTGGGTCTATTCGATAATAAAAGAACTAGATGCAAAGGGAATAGAGAAGAAGGAGAAGTTCATTGCTGATCCTTATGTTTTCAATAATGTAGTTGTTCTTGGATATTATTTTTTAAATCTATATATTGTCAGCAATATTAATAACTATTCAGTAGATGATGCTAATTTAATAATGACATCAATTATTACGGGAGCATCTACTTATAATCAAGTTAAGTTAGAGAGTATTTATAAGAGAAAGATCGATTTATCTATGTTAGTTGAACAATATAATTCAGTTGTTAAAAAAACTAAAGCTTATGCTCCTAATGATGGATTAAAGGCAAGAATAGTTGCTGTAGATGAAATATATAGAAGAATATATGAAAAGTTTAATAAAAGACATTTTAATATATTTATTAAAGTATTTATGGCTTCTTTTAAAGAATATGAAAAATCTGCTAGTGTTGTAATAGATAATTATTTAAAGCAAAGGTAGTGAGAACATGAAAAACGAGAAAATTAAACAAGTATTTAATGCTATTAAAGATAATGGTTTAAATGCTTTTGATGATGAATCATTAGCTAAATTGCTTTCAATTTTAAGCCCTCAAGAATTAGATGAGTTTGAAAAAACTTGTTATCAAGAATTAGATGGAATAGATGCCAGTATTAGAATTATGAATATTAGACCTTTAGTAGAAGTATTAATAAATACTGAATTATATCGTATAAGAACAAGTCCAGTATATATTTTATATATAGAATCATTAAATAATGGAACTTACTATGACTTATTTAAGAAATTGAGTGTAGAAGAACTTGCTGATTTAAAGAAATATATTAGTTATACAGTACAAACCGGTAATAAAGCAAATGAATCTGGTACAAAAAAGATTATTAACCTAATTACTAATGAAATAAAGGCTAGAGACCAATCTCGAAAACCTAAATTTGAAGAAACTTTTTAGTTTCTTTTTTATGGCAATAAAAAAATCACTTTAGTAAGTGATTTTTTATTATCTGTTGTAGAATTCAACTACTAGTGATTCGTTAATTTCAGCATTTAATTCAGCTCTTTCAGGATATCTTACATAAGTTCCTGTCATCTTCTTATCATCAAATTCAACAAAAGCAGGTTTAGAAACCTTAGCTTCAAGTGAAGCTCTAATTGCTGGATGTTCTAATGATGATTCTTTAACACTGATAACATCACCAGGTTTACATTGGTATGAAGGAATGTCTACCTTTTTACCATTAACTAAAATATGTCCATGGTTTACTAATTGACGAGAACCTCTTCTTGTATTAGCAAGTCCCATTCTATAAACTAAGTTATCTAATCTAGATTCAAGTAGTTTTAAGAAGTTTTCACCATGAATACCTGACATTTTAGAAGCTTTATCAAATAAACGTCTAAATTGTTTTTCGTTTAATCCATACATATATCTAATTTTTTGTTTTTCTTGTAATTGGATACCATATTCAGAAACTTTCTTTCTGATTCCAACTCCATGTTGTCCTGGAGCATAAGGTCTCTTAGCTAATTCTTTTCCATTTTCTAAAGTAGAAAAACCTAAACGTCTAGATTTTTTGTATGCTGGACCAGTATATCTTGCCATAAAATTTATCTCCTTTCTGTAATTTACGAGTAAAGGATTATTATTTTTCAATTATTAGGGTGTTTAATCATCTTTCCCTTAGGCAGTTTAAGTTACTAGAACTATTTCAATTAAACACATTAATTATAAGCTATAATACTGCCAATAACTTCGCAATTAGTAATATACACTAATTATATGCAAAAGTCAATGTATTAGGACAAAGTTTTCATTATTCTAGTAATTAGATTTGTTATTTCTTTTGTCGAGTTTTGTCGAGTCTATTGAAATATAAAAAATAGTATGTATTATAAGTTATCGAGAAGCAAGAACGGCGCTTATCACTTCTTTTTCCTTATGGACTAAAAATCTTTTCAGGGGGTGTAGTAGAAAGAAGTGATGTTATGAAGAATAAAACATTAAATATGTTACTATTCATTATAATATTTATTTTGCTTTATATAATAATTGTAAAATAAAAAAAGCGCCTTTTCTAAATTGAAAAGGTGCTACCTCTAAAAGTGGTAAGCATTAGTCCAAAAGGACTTGCTTCTCACAACTTAATTATATACTATAAATACTAAAATATACAAGAATAATTTATTTCTTTTGTCGAATTTTGTCGAGTCGCTTGAATTATAAAAAATAATGAGTATTATAAATTCTTCGAGAAGCAAGAATGGGCGCAATCACATTCTTTTTCCTTATGGACTATAAAACTTTTCAGGGGGCGTAGTAGAAAGAAGTGATATTATGAAGAATAAAACATTAAATATGTTACTATTCATTATAATATTTATTTTGCTTTATATAATTATTGTAAAATAAAAAAAGCGCCTTTTCTATATTGAAAAGGTGCTACCTCTAAAAGTGGTAAGCATTAGTCCAAAAGAGGACTTGCTTCTCACAACTTAATTATATACTAGAATTATTAATGTATGCAAGTATTATTTACTTATAATTAAAATTAGATTATAATTTAGATAGAATATGTGTGATGAAAATGAAGATATTAAAAAAAATAGATGAGAATAAATTAATGCTTGTTATTTTAATTATAGGAATAATGGTTAGAGTAGTTGGTATTGGATTAATGCCTAATGCCCTAAATTGTGATGAAGCTTCGGCTGGCTATGAAGCCTATTCAATTTTGAATTATGGAATTGATCGTAATGGTAATTTTTTACCAGTATTTTTAGTGGCTTGGGGTAGTGGACAGAATGCATTGTTAACTTATCTTATAATTCCTTTCGTTAAAGTATTTGGATTAAATATATTAAGTGTAAGATTACCAATGGTAATTATTAGTTCATTATCTTTAATAGTAATGTATAAATTATTAAATAAAATTGGCAATAAGAAACTAGCAATTATAGGTTTGTCGTTGTTAGTAATATCCCCATGGCATATTATGAAGAGTAGATGGGGATTAGAATCTAATCTATTTCCTGATCTAATTTTATTATTTGTTTATATGCTTATAAGTGGATTAGAAAGTAATAATAAACTTTTATATTATAGTTCGTTTATTGTGGCTGGTATTAGTGCTTATGCTTATGGAACTAGTTATTATTTTTTACCTGTATTTATAATACCTTTACTTATTATGTTAATAAGAAAAAAACATATTAAATTTTCTAGTGGTGTTATTTCTTTGGGTATTGTTGGTGTTATTTCTTTACCAATTATTTTATATGTTCTAATAAATACTTTAGGAATGAATCAAATAAATTTACCATTCATGACAATACCGATTCTAGATGTAAATAGATATGAGAGTATTACTTCGATATTTTCTAGTTCTTTTATATTGATGAGTATTAAAAATATCTTAACGTGTTTAAGTATATTAGTATTTCAATCAGATGGTTTAGCTTGGAATAATATATTCCCTTATGGAATTGTATACGTATCATCAATTGTATTTACTTTTATTGGTATTATAAATTCATTTAGAAAGAATAAAATAATTGAATTAAAATATAATTATCTATTTAATATTTGGTTTATTGTATCAATAGTTTTATCTTTAATAGTTCCGCCAAATATTAATAGATTAAACATTCTTATGATACCAATAATTATTTATACGATAGAAGGTATATATGTTGTTCTTAAACTTGCTAATAATAAAAAGAAAGTTGGGCTTACATTTACTTTGATGTATTTAGTAATGTTTATATTATTCTTAACTCAATATTGTAGTCAAGATTATAATGAGTTTAGTACATTTGAAGCCTGTTTAGATAAACCAATTAAATATGTTAAAGATATTAATAAAGATATTTATATAACAAAGAGTATTAAAATGCCTTATATATATACTTTATTCTATACGGAATATGATACTAGAGATTTTGTTGAGTCTGTTGAGTATGAAAATGAAGGTGCTCCATTTGAAAAAGTTAAATCATTCGGTAAGTATCATTTTGAAAACATTAAGAAACTAAAAAGTAATTCAGTATATATAATAGAAAAAGAAGATAAAGATAAATATAATTTAGATGATTATAAAATAACTTATTTTGAAAAATATATAATTATTGAAACATAAAAATAATCTCAATAAAATGCAAATGTGAATAATATTCACGTTCAAAAAGTAGGATGTTCCAAAATGGAACAACCTCTTTTTATGAATTTGTGCTATAGTGAAATTGAACGAAGATACTAATAATCGTAGTTCATTTTACTTAGGTTATAAGAAAGTATTAAAATTATTTTCTTATAAGAATTTATAAAGAAAGGAGGTAATCTAATGAAAATTTTAAAGTATAGTTTTGCAATACTTGTTGTTTCAATGATTGCAAATGTTGCAATGGCTAGTGCTGCTGCTACTCTTAGACCGGATCAATGGGGAGTATCAGGACAGAGTACAGTTCCAAAGGATAAGGCTGTTAATACTATAGCTGTAAAAAAAGAGCGACTAGGGACTCAAAACTTTTATAATGATTATGCGGAGACTGGATTAACATCTCCATGTAAAAATTGTAAATTTATTGCAACATTGCAAAGAGATGTCGATGGGAAATGGAAAAATACTCAAGAATCATCTGAGTTGAAAATGGATCAAAGATACTATTATACAGGCAATACTACTGAGGCTACTGGAACTTATCGTATATCTATTAAAAGATCTGATTGGACACTCTTGGAAACAACTCTTATTTGGGATTGGTATGTTCAAGATCCTATTAGATAATTAATAATAAGGATAGGAGATATAGGTATATCTCCTTATCTTTAATTTTGTGAGGTATATATGAGAGATTTAATATTTAGGAATAAATTTTATATAATTATGATCAGTTTATTTATTATATTTGGCTTTTTATCAATTATCCCTTTAAAAAGATATGAGGAAAATCAGGCAGACTTATTTGGTGATTATGAGCGTGTAATTAATTTATGTAAAAGTACTCCAATAGAAGATATGAGTGAATTTGAATTGGAAAATTGTAATTTTTATTTGGAAGTTATAAATTCAACAGAATTTAACATGACTGCTTCTAATGCTTATGATATGTTTGTCTTTGATTTCTATAGAAATTATATAAATGAATTTATTGTAATTTTAATCATTGTGGTTTGTAGTACATATTTTGTTACGAAATACTTAAGAAACAGAATAATCATAAATAATATCAATCGAGAAAATTATAAAAGTATTAAAAAGAAATTATTCATTTCTTCATGGAGATATTCTTTATTAGTACCAATAATGCTGATTATTGTGTTTATATTAACTTTTATAATGACTGGTAATGGAGATAATGGATATCCTTATCTTGAAAATACAATATTTGAAAATAATATATTACTTTATTTTTTCTTTATAGTTATTCAATCTTTTATTTTAACATTGATACACACTAATATTACTTTGATAATATCACGTAAAGAACATAATTATGTTTTATCAGTGATTAAATCTTTTGTATGTATTGTCGGTATATCATTATTAGTGGAAATTGTAAATACGAATATCATTTTTGGTTTATTTAATGCTTCTAGAGGAATAGATTTTAACATATTTGAAATGTACGATTTATTTGATAAAGACGATGTTGTTTATAATTTGATGTGGAATTTAATTATGTTAGCAATATCTTTCGTTATATTGTTTATAAGTTATAAAAATAAAGAAAAGTTGATAATTGATTCAGAAAAAAATGATAATAAGAATGAGGAGTAATAATTATGAAAATAGAATTAAAAAATGTTAGTAAAAGCTTTAAAAAAATAAAAGTGATTGATGATGTTTCAATGACTTTTGAATCAGGTAATATTTATGGATTTTATGGGAGAAATGGATCAGGCAAAAGTGTACTTCAAAAAATAATAAGTGGACTTTATGTTCCTACTACGGGCTCCGTATTAATTGATGGAGTAGATATTAATGAAACTGGAGCATATCCGTCTAATGTGCGAATATTAATAGAAAAACCTGCATTTTTTCCTGATATATCAGGCTTAGAAAATTTAAAGCTATTAGCTGATATAAATAAAACAATTGATGAGAAGAAAATATTAGAAACTTTAGAACTTGTTAATTTAACTGAAGAAATGAACAAAAAATATTCTAAGTATTCTTTAGGTATGAAACAAAAATTAGGAGTAGCACAAGCTATTATGGAAGATCCTGATATATTAATTTTAGATGAACCATTTAATGGAATAGAACAAGCAACTGTAGATAAGCTAACTGAATATTTATTAGAAAAGAAAAAAGAAGGAAAACTAATAATTGTTAGTACCCATATTAAAGAAGATTTAACTAAGTTATCTGATAAAATATATGTGTTTGATAATGGTAGGATAAGTGAATCAAAAAATGTTTAAGGATTGTTATAATAGAGTAAAAAAATACTTGAATTCTTATTCAAGCTTTGGAACAATATTTTTGTTTTTGCTAATTTTAGCTATACCAGTAATAACTTTAAAAAGTAAAACTGATTTTTTATCTATATTATTATTTTCTTATCAATATAAGATAGTTAATATATTAGTTTTTATTTTGTATATATCAAATATATGGAATTATTTACAAAAAAGTTTTAGTATTGTTTATCAAGCGCATAGATATGGATCAAGAAAGAAAGTTGTTAGAAATTGTTTAGGAGATGTAATACTTCTAACATTAGTATTAGACTTTGTTTTCTTTATACTAAGTATAGCATCTGTGATAATGTTCAATAGTGGTTACATTATGAGTACATATGATATTTATAATATTCCTAATTTATATTATTTAATATATTATTTAATTATTAGATTTATATTTATACTTATAATTGCTGTTTTAAACTTTTTAGCATATTATACAAATAACAAAAAGTTAAAACTATTACTTATGTTATTAGTTGTTTTTAATATTATTGATTTAGGTGGTAATTTACCAATTACTATGACTTCGATTTTATCGGGTAATCAATTTAGTTCCTTTAGTGTGGAATTGATATCAACTCTAGCTATGATTTGTTTTTATGTTATACTTATATTAGTTTTAAAGAAAATAATAATAAATAAGAAAAGGGATATAGGATGAAATATGAAGTAAAAAGTGCTGAATGGGCATTCTTAAAAACTATAGTTGTATTTATATTTTATTTTGTTATATTGTTTATTACAATGTTTGGTTTTATGAGGTTTAATCATGAAGATATTGAAATAATTGAACAAGCAAAAGAATTATTGTGTTTTCCAATATTCAGTAAAGAGAATCCCGTAAATACATTATATATATTTGTTAATTCTTATCTCGTTTTATTCTTTGCTGTGTTTCATTTATCAGAACATATATATTTTCACAATAATATAGCATTAAGATATAATCAAAAGAAATGGGCCATTCATAAATATATAGTTGGTCTTTGTTTCATTTTATTCTTTACTTTACTTCAATATTTAGCTGTTTATTATGTATTTGGATCTTATATGCCAACTTCATTAGAGTATTATATTTATCCAATAGTTTATCGAATTATGATTATGAGTTCAGTTTATACTTTATACAATATGTTAAATACTAATAAAATAGTTTGTATCGTACTATTATTATTACTTTTATATCCATTATTACATTTTAATATATATTTGAGTGTAGTGGTTATTATTGGTACTTTTATAATTAATTTTATGTTCTTTAACTTACGAACATTTAGATATTTAGATATTATAAAACGAAAAGAAGCAAGATGAATAATCTTGTTTTCTTTTATACATAATTATTGTAAATGAATAATCATTATGTTAAAATATTAAATAGAATAGAGGGATGTTATGGGAAATTTGCAAAGTCATTTTCAAATGGACTATGAGAGTATATTGCCAAATCCACAAGCTGTAATAAGTGGACCTAAATATCGTATTACCATATTATCCGATTTACTTGTAAGATTAGAGTATAGTGAGACTAGTACTTTTGAAGATCGTCCTACTGAACTTGTCATGAATCGTAATTTTAAACTTGCTCATTTTGAGAAAAAAGAAGATAGTAAATATATTACTGTTAAGACTAAATATTTTACTTTAACTTATTTAAAGGGGGCTATATTTGTAGGAACTAAGGTTTCACCGGATGCTAATTTAAGAATTAATTTAAATGATACAGATAAGTATTGGTATATGAATCATCCCGAAGTTAGAAATTTCTTAGGTACTAGTTATGCTTTAGATGGAGAAGTATCTAAACATAAACTTGAAAAGGGATTATATAGTACTGATGGTTTTGTATCAATTGATGATAGTCATTCTTTAATATTCAATGAAGATGGTTCGTTAGGCAAAAGAAATGATAAGAGAATAGATGTTTATGTATTTATGTATAAGCGTGACTTTGGTGCTGCTTTAAGAGATTATTTTACGCTTACTGGATTCCCACCATTAATTCCAAGATATGCTTTAGGTGTATGGTGGAATAGAAATATTGAATATAATGCTAAGACTATCGAAAATCTAACATATAAATTCTATAAGAATAAAGTTCCAATGTCTGTTTTATTACTTGGTGATAAATGGCATCGTGTTAATCCAAAGATGAAAAGCGGATTATCATTTAATGAAACTTTATTTAAAAGACCTAAGAGATTAACTGATTTCCTTCATAGCAAAGGAATAAAGGTTGCTGTATCGGTTAATCCTTTTGAGGGAATTTCAGAAAAAGAAGATTATTATTTGCCATTTAAGTCAGCTAGTGGACTTGAAGGTACTGGTACTTTACCATTTAATTTATTTAATAAAAATGTTTTAAGTGCATATTTTGATTATTTAATCCATCCTCTTATGAATTATGGAGTAGATTTCTTCTTTATTAATTATAATAATCCTAAAGATATGGTTTCCCTAAGAGCACTTACTCATTATCATTTTAATGATTTTAAACAAATTCAAAATAGACGTGGAATGGTTTTAGCTAGAAATGGTTTAATTGCAACTCACAGATATCCAGTTCATTATACGGGAGAAACATTAGTTAGTTGGAGTAATTTACAGGCATTGCCGGCTTATAATTCAAATGCTTCAAATATAGGTATTTCATGGATAAGTAATGATATTGGTGGATTTACTGATGGGGTAGAAGATGGAGAGTTATATTCAAGATTCTGTCAATTTGGATGTTTTTCACCAATCTTAAGACTTTCTGCTGATGAAGGTTATTATTATAAAAGAGAGCCATGGAGATGGGATATAACTACTAATTCAGTCGTTTCACAGTATTTAAGATTAAGACATTCTTTAATACCATATCTTTACAGTGAAGCTTATCGTTATAGTAGAACGGGTTTACCTTTAGTTCAGCCATTATATTATCGTTATCCAGAAATATATGATGAACCATTATATAAAAATGAATATTATTTCGGAGATTCTTTATTCGTTGCTCCAATTACTACTAAAATGGATCGAGTAATGGAAAGAACTATTCAAAAGTTATATTTACCTGACGGTATTTGGTATGATTTTACGACTGGTAGAAAATATATTGGTGGCAAAAGATATACAGCATTCTACAAGTTAGAATCTTATCCAGTATTTACAAGAGCTGGTTCCATAATACCTTTAGCTATATTAGATGAAAAGAATATTAATGATACTAATCCACCTAAAGCTATGGAAATTCAAATATTTCCGGGGGAATCTAATACATATGAATTATATGAAGATGATGGCATTAGCTCCTTATATGAAAAAGGTTATTACTTAGTAACCGATATAGATTATACTTATCAAAAGAATAACTTTACGGTAGTTATTAGACCGGTAGCAGGTAAAAGTGGAATAATAAGTAATTATCGTGCTTATCGAATAAGATTTAAAAATACCAATGAACCTGATAGCTATGATGCTCACATAGGATCAGAAAGTGTTAAAGGAATTGAAACATATGTTGATGATAATGATTTTGTTATTGAATTACCAAGTTTATCAACATTAAAACAAATAACACTTACTATTAAAGGTAAAAACTTAGAAATAGATGCTGCTAGTTTATTTACTGATGATATTTCGTCAATCCTTAATGATATACCAATTCAAACAAAGACAAAAGATATTATTGGTAAAATTCTATTTAGTGATGATGATATTAAACAAAAGCGTATTAAAGTACGTAAGTTAAAGAAATATGGTGTAAGTCAGAAATATATTAATTTGTTCTTAAAACTTCTTGAATATTTAGCTGATGTTTAGTATAATTCAAATAAGCAAGTGATGAAAAAGTAGTAAATTAATTATTGTTTTAAAGAGAGTTATCGGTTGGTGGAAGATAATAAATAAGGTTAATTGAACTTGTTTTCTGATGTGTTAGGGTGATTCCTTTAAAAATCATTTGAGTACAAAAAGAGGTGGTACCACGAAAATTCGTCCTTGGGTTTTCGTGGTATTTTTATTTAGGGAGGTAATATGGAATATATATTTAGTTATTTAATTATTTTAATGGTATTATTCCTGGCAATTTATATATTTGATTTTACTATTAAACATAAGAATAATTCGCTTGGAACTCAACGCAGTTTTCAGTTTATAGTTAAGAAATATGACTTAAATATGAATAAACAAAGAGTAAGATTATTATCTAAGATTATATGCTTTGTTAATGCATTTATAATATCTATTCCGATAACTATTATAATGGTTTTGGATATTGATTATTATATTTCTTTGTTTATATCATTTGTATTATTTATAATACTTATTCTAGTATGTTATAACATTTTAGGAAGTATATTAAAAAAGAAAGGTTGGTAATTATGGAATATAATTATAAAGAAATAGAAAAAAAATGGCAAAATTTTTGGGATAAGAATAAAACATTTAAAACAGATATTTGGGATTTTTCGAAACCTAAATATTATGCACTAGATATGTTTCCTTATCCATCCGGAGTAGGATTACATGCTGGACATCCTGAAGGATATACAGCAACAGATATTATATCGAGAATGAAGAGAATGCAAGGATATAATGTATTACATCCAATGGGATACGATTCATTCGGTTTACCTGCTGAACAATATGCTGTTCAAACAGGAAACCATCCTAGTAAGTTTACTGATGAAAATATTGAGACATTTACTAAACAATTAAAAGAATTAGGATTTGATTATGATTGGGATAGATGTATTGCAACATCAGATCCATCATATTATAAATGGACTCAATGGATATTTAAGAATCTATATGAAGATGGATATGCTAAATATATTGATATGCCAGTAAATTGGTGTGAAGAGTTAGGAACAGTTTTATCTAATGATGAAGTAATTGATGGTAAAAGTGAACGTGGAGGATTTCCAGTCATTAGAAAGAATATGAGACAATTATGTATTGATCAAGCGGCTTTTGCTGAAAAATTGTTAGATGGGCTTGATAAAATTGATTGGCCAGCATCAACAAAAGAGATTCAAAAGAATTGGATAGGTAAGTCAATTGGTGCTCATGTTGATTTTAAAGTAGATGGATATGATGAAAGTTTCACCGTATTTACAACTCGTTGTGATACACTTTTTGGTGCAACTTACTGTGTATTAGCACCAGAACATGAACTTGTTGATAAGATAACTACTGATGAAAAAAGAGAAGAAGTAGAAGCTTATAAAGCAGCTTGTGCCTTAAAGAATGATATGGAAAGAACAGAACTTAATAAAGATAAGACTGGTGTATTTATTGGTGCTTATGCTATTAATCCAGTAAATAATGCTCGTATTCCAATCTATATTAGTGATTATGTTCTTGCTAGTTATGGAACGGGTGCAATTATGGCAGTTCCTGCTCATGATGATCGTGATTATGAGTTTGCAGTTAAGTTTAATATTCCAATTATTCAAGTATTAGAGGAAGTAACTGGTACTCCTCATGAAGGAGAATCAACAAAGAATTCAATTGTAGCTATTGTTTATGATGAAAAAAATAAAAAGTATTTAACTATCAATTGGGGCGAAAATGGTGGAAGATTATTTATTGGCGGGTCTCGTCATGATGGAGAAGAAGCTCTTGAATGTGCTTTAAGAGAAGTAGAAGAAGAGACTGGTTATGTTGATTTAGAGTTTGTCAGAGAGTTACCAAGAATAAATCATCATTACTATGCTTATAATAAAGATAAATATTTCAATATTGATTGTACAGGTTTATTATTTAATCTTAAGAGTGACAAACAAACAATACAAAAACTTGATGATGATGAAAAGTTCAGTGTTGAATGGGTAGATGAAGAAACCATTATCAATGAAGTAAAAGATGAATTACATATGAAGACTTATGAATATTCTAAGAAACAGGCCGCTATGATAGGGGACGGAATTCATATTAATTCAGAATGGTTAGATGGTTTAAATAAACAAGACGCTATCGATAGGATGATAGAATGGTTAGAAAGTCATAAGGCTGGAAGTAAAAAGATTAATTATAAGATGCGTGAGTGGATATTTGCTCGTCAAAGATATTGGGGCGAACCTGTTCCTGTTGTAATATCAGAAAATGGAGAAACTCATACGTTGAGTGATGAGGAACTACCACTAGTATTACCAGAATTAGATGATTATCGTGGACATAACGGTTTGGCTCCTCTTGAAAATGCCGAAGAGTGGAAAAACTATGATAAAAATGGAGTTAAAGGAACAAGAGAAACTTCAACAATGCCTGGAAGTGCTGGTTCAAGCTGGTATTATTTAAGATATATTGATCCAAACAATGATAACGAGTTTGCTAATCAAGAACTACTTAAACATTGGATGCCGGTTGACTTGTATGTAGGTGGACCTGAGCATGCTGTTGGACATTTAATGTATTCGAGAATTTGGAATCATTATCTATTTGATAAAGGATTATCGCCAGTCGAAGAACCTTTCCAAAAATTAGTTCATCAAGGAATGATCTTAGGCGAAAATGGCATTAAGATGGGTAAGAGATTCCCTAAATATGTTGTTAATCCATCAGATATAGTTCGTGATTATGGAGCTGATACTTTAAGACTTTATGAAATGTTTATGGGGCCACTTGAAGCAAGTAAACCATGGAGTTCATCAGGAGTTGAAGGAGCTAAAAAGTTCTTAGATCGTATTTGGCGTCTATATACGGAAGAAAATAAAATAACAGATGAAGATAATAAAAACCTTGAAAGAATTTATCATGCAACAGTTAAGAAAGTTACTAATGATTATGAATCACTTTCATTTAATACAGCAATTAGTCAATTAATGGTATTTATTAATGCTGTTTATAAAGAGGATAAATTCCCTAGAGTTTATGCTGAAGGATTCATTAAGATGCTTAATCCAATTGCTCCTCATATAACAGAAGAATTATGGAATACAGTTTTAGGCCATAATGATACTATAGCATTTGAAACTTGGCCAGAATATGATGAAGAAAAGACAATCGATGATGAAATAACTATTGGTGTACAAGTAAATGGCAAATTAAGAGGAACTATTACTATTGGTCAAGATGCTAATGAAGAAATAATAAAAGAAACAGCTTTAAATGAAGAAAATGTTAAACGTCATTTAGAAGATAAAGAAGTTGTCAAAGTAATTGTTATTAAAGGAAAGATAGTAAATATTGTCGTTAAATAAAAAGGAGTTAACTCCTTTTTGTTTTTTTATAAATATGTGTTATAATAGACATCACTCAAAAGGGGGATTAATATGCTGACATTAAGTGAAAAAGAAAAGTTAAAAGCCGAAATCAATGCAACTTTATCAATAATTGATCGAGATAGTGTGAAAGAATATATATTTGATAGTATTAATAATAAAAGTGAATTTGATAAAGGCGAAGAATGTATGCCTTTATATTTATTTGGAACGGAAGATATGAGAACTTATTATAAAGAATTTAATAATCCTGAAACATTCTTAACTATTGGTGCTTCCGGAGATCAATTATTAAATGCTATATTAATAGGTGCTAAGGAAATAGATGTATTTGATTCCAATGCTTTATCTAAAAGAGGATGTGCATTAAAGATTGCTGCTTTTAAAGCTCTTTCCAAAAAAGATTTCTTAAAGTATTATCGTAGATTATCTTTAGGTATATTTAATACTTTCTCTTCATCATTGGGGGAAAAGGATTCTATTTATTGGAATTCTTTATATGAAATGAAAGATGGTGAAGAAATAGCACAAAATTTATTTGTATATAAGAGATTAGAAATTGAATTAATTAAGAAAATAAATCCTTATTTAGATGATGATAACTATGAAAAGTTAAAGAGTTTGATTGATGGAGTTGAGATTAATTATATAGATGCCCCTTTATATTCTTTACCTGAGCATTTAAAAGATAAGAAATATGATGGAATTAATTTATCAAATATATATGAATATCTATTATTTGGTAAAAAGGTTAGTCAAGGACAAGTAGATATTTTCTATGAATTTATTATGAATGAGATCTATCCTCGTTTAAATAATGGTGGTAAAGCAATGATTGCGTATCTTTATGCATTTAATGATGTTGTTAAAGAATTTGTCGATAGATTATATGCCGAAAATCCTGATAAGTTTTTACCTTCGGGAGCAATTTCACTTGAAGATGTACCATTGTATCAAATGGGATTAACTTCCCAAAATAGATCATATTCTTTACTATATGATAGGTTTAAAGATGAGCCAATAGAAAAGATTCAAACTGAACATGTTGAATATGGACAAAGTATTGATATGTCTCATGATGTAGCTATAATGTTAAAGAAATAATTTACTTGTCCTTTATTTTGTTATTTGATATTATATTCGGTATGGAGGCTGTTATGAATATTATAGAACAATTAAAAAAACTTTTATATGAACAAAAGTACTGCGAAATTTATGATCTTTTGAAAGCAAATATTAATCGAATAGATCAAAATGATGATATTGTTTTACAAAGTATTAATATGTTAATTGATAATAATTATATTGAGAATGCTAATGAGTTAATAAGTGAATTATATTTAAGAAAAAATAAAAGAATTATTATGAGGATTCTAAAAAATAAGATTAAAGATAAAAGAGCTATTAACGATTATGAAAAAGAAGTTTATAAGGTTTATTTTGAGGCAAGACAACTTGGACACGATTACTATCAAACAGGAAAAATTCCAGAAGCGTATTATGTTTATGAATGGGGTTATTATGTTACAAAAAATCCAGTTTTTATCTATTATATGGGAAAAATGCTTTATAAAATAGGTAATTATAAATTAGCAAAAAAATATTTTAATGATTATTTACAACATTGTGGAGAAAAAACTTCTAAAGCTTATCTTTATTTAGGTTGTATTGCAAGATTATATAGACGAAATAGTGAAGCTGTAGCTTATATTGATATAAGCAATTCTATAAATAATATTGAAAATTCTGGCTATTATATTGAAGGTTTTTATAATCCCCAAGATGAGAATGTTGATTCTGTTAAAATGTATAACCAATTTATGGCAGCGCCTTTAGAACTTAGTTATTTTGATAAAACAATAGAATGTGATCAGTTTTATGAAATAAGGGATTTATATATTCAAGGCCATGTTGAACAAGCTAATAAATTATTAAGTGATTTAGAAAGCAAAAAGGAAAAGTCTTTTGAAGAAAAATTAACAATAAGATTATTAAGGAAAAATAGTGTATTATTTCAAGCAAAAAATAGATCCTAGAATCTATTTTTTTTATGATATAAAATAATTGGAACAAAAAGAAATTACTGACATATACTTTATTAGGAGTGATTCGTGTGGCTTATTATAAAGAGATTGTTACTAAGACAGTTATAGGGAAGGGTAAGAAAACGATAAAGTCAGTAAATGTTGCGATGATAAATGGCAATATAGATAATGTATTAGGATGCTGGGTTATCAACCATCGATTTAAAGGATATGTTAAAGATAATAGTATATATTTATCGGGAAGTTATGATATTAATATTTGGTATTCTTATGATAATAATAGTAAGACTAATGTTATAGTAAATAATTATACTTATGAAGAACCAATGAATGTTAGAATTAATAATAGCTCAAATATTACTAGTGATTCAGAAATAATTGTTAGGGCTTTAAATCAACCTAGCGTTACTAATGTTGAAATTGAAGGTAATAATATTAAGATTAACTTAGAAAGTGAAATGGGTGTAGAAGTTATAGGGGATTCAGTTGTTAGAGTATCAACTACTGATGATTATGATGATTATGAAGAGATTATAGATGATGATATAAATGTAAGTGATGATTATTTAAAGTAGGTTACTATAAAAAAAGAATAGATATTAACTATCTATTCTTTTAAACTAATTATGCGTTAGTATTCTTTTTCCTTCGGAAGAAAAGATAGCACTCAATAAAGCAGTAAATAGATTTAATCCACCAATTATAATATCATGTGATATAATTCCTGATATTAAAGATATCGAAAAACATAAACAAAAGGATTATATCATAAAAGGTTTCTTAATTGACAAAAATTAGTAAATTGGCTATAATAAGCGCCAAAAGAGGGGATTGTTATGGTAGATATTCATAGTGATAATTACTATAAAATGTTTCAAAACTCAAGAAAAGTAGAAAATGTGTTTGAGAATTTTGTTCTAATAACTTTTTATGATGCCAAATCAAGAGAATTTGATAGAAGAGAAATAAGATTAAAAAATGGTTCGTTATTTGATATCCTTGAATGTAAAACTCCTGATATGGTTAGTGTTGTAATGTATTCTAGAGGAGTAGGTTTAATTGATGATATTGAAATATTTGGTGAACCTGAGAATGTTGGTAGAACAATTTATTTTGGTACATTGATGAGTGTTGCTGAGTATAATGTAAAAAGTAGCAAAAAATTATTATTACCTTTAGATAAAAAGGTATGTAAACTTGATTGTGGAAAAATCTTAACAGAAATTGAACCGGGAAGTGATACTTCTGATAATGTACTAGCATATTATAAAGAAAAAGTTGCTAATAGTTATGGTTTAAAATAGTTTTATTTAAGAGGGATAGTTATGGTTAAAGAAAATAATGTTTATAGTAAAAGATTACAAATATATCAAAATGTCTTTAATAAATCGGGAAATATAATTAAGAATTGCAATGCTCAAATTTGGAAAAAGAAAGATTTATTAAATAAAGTTTTAAATAGTAAAAAAGAAAACGCTAAATTGAACTTAAAATTAAATAAGAAACTTAAACGATATCCAATTTGGCATATTCTTTGTACATTAATAATGTTACTTGTTGTCTTTTTCGTTATTTCACCTATTAGTGTAGTTCTTCTACCGGGGTATTTAGCAGTACACATTAATTTAATATCGGTTCTTATGTTTGTTTTACTTGCATCTTTATCAAATTTAGGTATTGCTTATAAAAAAGGAAAAGTAAGAACTGAGTTTTATAAAACTGTAATAGAAAAGGATGTATTAGAAGTAGAAAAAATGAAATTGGTTAGAGAAATTATAAAATTAAAAGAACAAGTATCTAAAGCAAAAGAAATTAGACAATATTCTAATAAACAAATGGATAAGATAAATTGTCTATTTGATGAATATGAATCTTATATTGGTTTAAATAAGCAACAGGAAGATACTATTTATTTAAATACGAACAATAAAGAATTAAAAAATAAATTGATTTAAAATAATAATAGTCAAGTAAGTTTACTTGACTTTTTGATTCTTTAGAATTGAATAATAATTATTAATATGCTATAATTATCTCACTGATGTGCGCTTTATATAAAAAGGAAGATTGATATGAGTAAAATAAGAATATTTGGGCTTGGTGGCCTAAATGAAAGTGGAAAAAACACTTATGTTGTTGAAGTAGATGAGAGTATTTTTGTTTTAGATTGTGGACTTAAATATGCTACTGATTCAATGTATGGTATAGATTATATCTTGCCAAATTATAGTTATTTAATAGAAAACAGAGATCGTATTGTCGGAGTATTTATTACGCATGCTCATTTAGAACAAATGGGTGGCGTAATGGATTTATTAAGGGAAATACCAGAATTAAAAGTTTATGCAACTAAATATACAAAAGAATATCTTATATTAGAAGGTATAAATGAAAAAAATATAGTAGAGATAAAGGCACATAAGAAGATATCTTTTGGTAAAGTTTCAGTATTCCCAATAAATGTTTCACATTCAGTTCCGGATGCAGTAATGTATGTTATTAATACTAATGATGGAGCAATTTGTTATACGGGTGACTTTATAATTGATCCAACGATGAGTGGAGCTTATGCTATGGATTTAGGTAAAATAGCTTATGTTGGAAAACAAGGTGTTCTATGTCTTTTAAGCGAATCATCATTCTCTGAACATTTTGGTTATACAAGTCCTAATCATCGTTTAACTAATTGGTTTAAAGATACGATGAATCATAATGATGGAAGATTAATTATTTCTATTCTTCCAGTTCATTTACATACTATTCAAGAGATATTTGATGCTTCAGTTAATATGCATAGAAAAATAGTAATAATGGGTAAGAAATTACAAAATATTGTTAATATGTCTATTAAGTTAGGTTATTTGCGAGTTAATCCCAATACTATTGGAGATTTAAATGATATTGAAGATAAGAGGACAATTCTTTTAGTATGTGATGATCGTGAGAAACCTTATGCTACGGTTGATAAGATAGTACATGGAGCTGATAAATTTATTCATTTAAAACCATCAGATACGGTTGTATTTGCTGAACCTACTTATGATGCCGTAGAAAAGACTTTAGTTCATATTCAAGATGAAATTGCTACTTTTGGGGCTAATAGTATTACGGTTCCTAAGAATATGACAATATTACATCATGCTTCATCAGAAGATTTGATGATTATGTTAAATTTAGTTAAGCCAAAATACTATATGCCAGTAAAAGGAGAATATAGATTAATGGTCAATAATGCTAATTTAGCAACTTCTCTAGGAATGAAACCAGAAAATCTATTATTAAAACAAAATGGCGATATCGTAACTTTCATCGATGGTGAATTACAAGATAACTTTGAATCAATGGTTGTTGAAGATGTTTTAATTGATGGTAAATCAAATGATGATGTTGGTGAACTTGTTATTAAAGATCGAGAAATGCTTGGTGAAAATGGAATCCTGTTAATATCAGCAACAATAGATAAGAAGACTAAAAAGATGTTAACTGACCCAGAAATAACTACGAGAGGATTTATCTATGTTAAGGATTCCCTTGAAATGATCGAAGAGATAAAGAGAATATCTATTGAAATAATTGAAAATAATACAACTCCAACTTATGTTGATTATAATAAGATTAAAAATGAGATAAGAGAAGAGTTAAGTAAATATTTCTATCATGAGACTGAATGTAAGCCAATGATAATTGCTGTTATTCAAGAAGTATAAGGATACACTCGTGTATCTTTTTTTCTTGAATAATGATACAATAAATATTAAAATAAAATTAATAGGATGTGATTCTTATGAATTTGTTACCGGCCGATACCTACATAGTTGAAAATTCATCAATTTTAACTGAGATAGATAAAAAAGTAATTATTAATTTATATGAACCAATAATTGGCTCTAATTCGGTAAGTCTATATTTAACTCTTTGGAGTGATTTAGATAAAATGGAACTAATTAGTTCAAATTATACACATCATCATATAATGACTATATTAAAAAGTAATTTAGAAAATATTAAGATAGCTAGAGAATCATTAGAAGCTGTTGGTTTAATTAAAACTTTTGTTAAAGAAAGTGATAGTATAAATGAATATATCTATGAACTATATTCGCCACTTTCTGCTTATGAATTTTTAAATCATCCGGTATTAAGTGTATTATTACTAAATAATATTGGGGAGATAGAATTTAATAATATAAAGAGATATTATCGAAAGAGAAGCATTCCTAAAACCGATTATAAAGAAATAACTTCGACAATGAATGAAACCTTCAAGATTGTTGAAAGTTCTACGGTAATCGATGATAATATAAGAAAATTTAATAAATTAGGAATTAATTTAGATAATAATTTAGATTATGATTTAATTGAAGCTAGCATTCCTAAAGGGTTACTTAATGCTAAAGCTTTAAACAAGAAGACGAAAGAATTAATTAATCAACTTGCTTTTGTATATAATCTAGATTCAATTAAGATGAGCAATATAATTATTGCTTCCATAGATACGGTTGGTTTAATTGATAAAGATAAGCTTAGACAAAATGCAAGAAGTAATTATCAATATAACAATAGTGGAGATTTACCTACACTTATTTATCGAACTCAACCTGCATATCTTAAAACTCCTAGCGGAGATACTTCTAATAAAGGTAAGATTATATATGCATTTGAAAATACTAGACCTTATGACTTTTTAAAAATTAAAAATAAGAATGTTGAACCAACTCCTAGAGATTTACGTATTCTTGAACATATAGCTGTTGATTTTAATCTTCCGGCGGGAGTAATCAATGTGTTAGTTGATTATACTTTAAAAGTAAATGATGGAGCCTTATCTAAAGCTTATATAGAAACTATAGCATCAGAATTTTCAAGAAAGGGAATAAAGACCGTTCCGGATGCAATGAATACATTAATTAAAAATAGAAATAAAGGTACAAATATAGTTAAGAATACAAAGAAGGTTGTAAAAGAACCAGCTTGGTTAAATTCTAATTTTGCTCCAGAAAAAATGAGTGAAGAAGAAATGCAAGAATTACAAAACATGTTTGAAGAATTCAGGTGATAAGATGAAAAGTATTAATGAATTAAGTAAAAAAGAGACCAATGATATTGAACTAAAAAAAGAATTTAATAAATCTTTAAAAGATGAAGATTTTATAAAGTTAGTTAATAAACTTGGCGTTAGTGAGGATATAGCTGCTAGATATACTTCAAAGTTAGAGACTACAGTAGAAAACTTAAGAAATTGCAGTAAATGTAAAGCTTTAGAAGAATGTAAGAATCCAGTTAATGGATGCGTATTATATCCGTCTGTTGATGAAAACTTATTAAGATTTGATTATGTAGCATGTAAATATAAAAAGAAATTTTTGAGTGAAGAAAAGTTAAGACCAATTGTATTTGAAGAACCTGATGCAATTAAGAATGCTAAAATGAGTGATATTGATCTAAATGATAAAAGAAGAGCTCATGTAATAAAATGGGTTAAAAACTTTTATAGTGAATATAAAACTAATAAGCATTTAAAAGGATGTTATTTACATGGATCATTTGGAAGTGGTAAGTCATATATTCTATCTGCTTTAATAAATGAACTAGCTAAGATGGGTGCTAAATGTGTAATAATTTATTATCCACTTATGTTAAGTATTTTAAAGGAATCTTTCAATGATGATTTTGATATTAAGATGAATAGTATAAGAACGGCTGATGTTTTACTAATCGATGATATTGGAGCTGAGACGGTAACGGGATGGAGTAGAGATGAAATCTTGGGGACTATTTTACAATATCGAATGGATCAAAACTTACCAACTTTCTTTACTTCAAATTTAACAATTGATGAATTAAAAGTTCATTTATCAAATACAAAAAATACCGTAGATTTTGTTAAAAGCGAAAGAATTATTGAGAGAGTACGCCAATTAACTGAAGATTTAGAATTAATAAGTGAAAATAAACGTAAATAAAAAGTGTCAACTAATATTGCACTTTGATATTTTATACATTATAATTTACTTAGAATGAGGGAAGTGTTTTTGATGAAAAAGATTGGTTTGTTTGTTTTAATTATTAGTATGATGCTAATTGGAACTAATGTAAATGCTGCTGTTCCGGTTGCTTCGAACAATTTAGACTATACAAAATGTATAAGTTTTGCAGAAGGATTTAAAACTATTAACGCTTTGAATGGAGCTAGAGGAGATTATTACTATAAGTCATGTTATAGATATAGTTGTGCTTATGGAGTATATAATCGTGCTAATATGACTAGTTCTAGTGGATATAGATGTAATAATGGAAATGGAAATCCTTATGTAAATGTATCTAGTAGTGGTTGTAAGAATTATACAGGTACTTGTAATACAACTAATGTTTATTACTGTACGACAGTGGAATACATTGATTGTCAAAAGAATGCTGATGGAACTCCTTATGCCCAAGAAGTAAAAACGACTACAGTAATTACTCCAAC
>CAZKFB010000004.1:0-29400 GCA_964551965.1 uncultured Muribaculaceae bacterium | reverse complement strand
GAAACCAACAACTAAAAAGCCAACAACACGTCCAAAAACTACAACAACGAGAAAAAATAATACCACAACAACAACGACAGAATCTACAACAACGACAACAACAGAACCAAAAAAATCAAATAATACTGATCTTAAAAGATTATCGATTTTTGAAACAGAAATTAAAGTAGACAATAAAAAAAGTAATTATACAATTAAAGCTCCTTATGATATAACAAGTTTAGATATTATTGCTGAACCTGCTGATGAAAAAGCTACAGTAGAAATAACAGGAAATGAAAATTTACCTAATGAAGAATCTAAAGTAAACATTAATATAACTGCTGAAGATGGAACAAAGAAAACTGTTACTATTACTGTTAAACGTTATAATGGAGAAAACAATGATTGTACTTTAGCTAATATTTTTATTGAGGACTATCCATTAGATTTTGATAAGAATACTTTAGATTATACTTTAAAATTACCTAAGAGTACAAAGTCTTTAGATTTGGAAGTAATTCCTACTGATGAACTAAATGCTAAATATGAAATTAAAGGTAATGAAAAATTAAAAGATAATAGTAAGATAGAAATTATTGTTGTTGCTCAAGATGGAACTAAATGTAATTATACAATTAAAGTCAAGAAAGCAAATAATACATGGAAATATATTATATTAATAATTCTATTAATAGCAGCATTAATTACTAGCTCATATTTCTTATATAAATATTTAAAGAAGAGTAAAGGTAGATATAAATACGAATAATAGAGATGTAAAACACATCTCTTTTTTATTGATACGTGTTTTAATCAATAGTATAATTTGGTTAGAATAGGTGATTAATATGTTGAGAGATTCTATTAATGGAGCATGGCTTTTTGGAATTATTATTACATTTATGGCAATATTTATTGCATATATATCGATATCAATAAATTATAGTAAAGCTTATGAGATGAAGACAAAGATGATTACTATAATCGAAGAGTATGATGGATTAAATCCTTCAACTGTAGAATTGTTAAATAAAATTGCTGCTAATTATGGATATACCAAAACTAATACTTGTAAAGTTGAAAATGGAGAAAGATTAGTTGGAATTAGAGATGGAGTTCCTACTGTAAATCCAACTGAGTCACAAAATATTTGTATTACAAGAGAACTTAAAGATGGAGATGATCATACAGAAAAAAGATATTACTATAATCTAGAAGTATTCTTTGGTTTTGATTTACCCCTTCTAGGTAATTTATTTACATTCCGAGTTTCTGGTGAGACTAATGCAATATATTATCCATCCGATGCTGATTATTTCAGATAAACGATGTAAAATGAATGCATACATTATTGAATATGAAAAATAATAATAGTATAATAAATTTATAATAAAGGAGAGATGTTTTAATGAAGGACGCAACAGGCGAATTAAGTATGACAGCAGTAGCTGTAGTAGCAATCGCAGGAATTGCAGGTTTATTCGGAACTTTCGTATGGCCTCAAATCAGAGCCAACATTACAAGAAACACTTATTGTACACAATCAAATTGTGATGCATCAACTTGTGATGGTCAATGGTGTACTTGTACATATCTTGATAACGAAGGTAATGATCAAACTGTTAGATGCCCTGATGAAAGTGGAAACGATGACGTTATAAACTAATAGTCAAAGGCTTTTTAAAACTATAAATAAAGGAATGATTATATCGTGAGAGAAGCAATTGGAGCTACCTGGATAATGGGTATAGTTATCGTATTTGTTGCTTTATTTTCTGGATATTTGGCATTCTCAGTTAACTATTCTAAAGCTTTTAAAGTAAAAGATGGAATTGTTGATAGAATTCAAAAACACAATGGACCTAATCAAGAAGCAATTGATGATATTGCTGATTTAATGAATGATATAGGATATAATTCAACGGGAAGATGTAGTGCATTTTTCAATGACAATTCCTTATCATTCATTGGAGTAACGAGAAATTTCGTTACCCCATCACCTTCAGAAAGTGATACATTTAACTATTGTATTCAAAAGGTTGAAGCAAGAAACCCTGAAGGACAATTATCAGCTGCTTATTATTCGGTTTATGTGTTTTTTTCATTATCTATCCCGATAGTTAATGAAATGTCACTTTTTAATGTTTCTGGTGAAACGGTAAATATTTATTTTCCTCAAGAAGGAGATAATTGGTTTAGATAAGAGGTTGGGTATATGAATGTTGTTACATCAAATGAAAATAAAGAGATAATCGATAGATTAGATATAGATATTATAAAGAGAATTGATGGAGAATATGAATTAAGAGAATTATTAAGCAAATTTGTTAATTTGTATTTTAATAAGATGATTGTCGACATTACATCAATTAAAGATTATAAAAATCTTGATGTAATGGCAAATCTAGCTAAAGCTGTTGATCCATCACGAGTTATTTTACTTTTGAATGATGATCCGGAAGTAAATAGTTCATTTTATATGTCTAATTTAATTAAATGCGGTTTCTATAATTTTACTCGTAATTATGAGGGTATTAAATTTTTATATAATACTCCAAATAGTTATGATAATGTTAAACACTTACTATTAAGTGATGAAGAAGCTGAACGCAAACAAGTAGAGTTTAAGGAAACTCATGAAGTTGTTTATCAAGCAACAGGAGAAAGAAGAATAATTGGTCTTGTTAATTTAACTAATCATGCTGGTGCTACTAGTTTGACTAATATGATGGTTCGTCAGTTAAATCAAGCTGGTATAATGGCGGTTGGTCTTGAAATGTTTAAACAAGATTTAATGTTCTATCATGATCCTAATCTATCTGCTTGTTTTAATCGTCAAGATTTAGAAAGTAAATTAAAACTATATGAAGATGTATCGGCAGTTATTATCGATTTAAACGAATTTGGCGAAGCTGATAAGTTCTGTGATGAAATACTATATTTAATAGAACCATCATATGTTATGCTTACTAAATTATTAAAGAAGAATCGAAATGCCTTTGCAGAAATGAAGGATAAAAAGGTCGTTTTAAATAAGAGTTTTGTTAATGATCAGGAAATACCTGATTTTGAATATGAATCTAGGATAAAAGTATTTGATAATATTCCTCCATTAAATGATCGAGATAAGAATATTCAAAATATTAATGAGTTATTAGAAAAACTAGGTTTCAATACTAATAATGTTGTCAATAACTTGTAATTTAGTTGACAAAAATGTAAAATGTAAATTATAATGTATATATAAGGAAAGAGGTAATTTTATGTTAGGATTTAGCTTAGGCGACTTTTGTACACAAACTTCACAAATATTAGGATTCGTAGGATGGATATTAACTATCGTTAAAATATCAATGCCTTTAGTAATAATTGGTTATGGTGTTATGGATTTAGGAAAAGCAGTTGTTGCATCTAAAGATGATGAAATCAAAACAGCTACAAAGAGATTAATGTGGAGAGCTGTTGCTGGTGTTGCAATTTTCTTAATGCCTTCACTAATTTTATGGTTATTTGGTACAATAAGTGATTTCAACGAAGCATATAATGAAGGTTTCCAACCTTGTGAGACTTGTTTATTATATCCTTGGGATTGTGATTAATATAAAAATAGTGCTAGATTTATCTAGCTTTTTTTGTGTAAAGAAATACGCAAATTATTCGACATTAACTCTTTACTATATTATAATATCTTTGTAATCGACAAAAAAATTAGGTTATTTCTGATAATATTTTCATGGTGATATTATGAAAGTAAAAGTATTCGATTGTGAGCATGAAAAAGATTTAGAAGCTGAGATTAATAACTTTATTGATGAAGTTGAAGTTATTGATATTAAATTTAATGTGTCGACTTCGATGTTTGGAGAAGAACAGATATATTGTTTTTCAGCTATGATTATATATAAAAGTTAGGTGATTATTCATGAAAAAGAGTGGGTTTGTTGAAGGAACTCTTATTGCTACTCTTGCCATTGTTATTGTTAAAATATTAGGCATGTTATATGTCATTCCGTTTTATTCAATAGTTGGTTATAATGGAGGAGCTTTATATAGTTATGCCTATAACATCTATTTAATATTCTTAGGTATTTCTTCAGCCGGATTACCAAACGCGATTAGTAAGGTAATAAGCGAATACAATACTTTAGGAATGGTTGATGCTAAAGAGAGAGCTTATAAGAATGCCATTAAGATAATGAGCTTTATTTCAATATTGGCCTTTTTAATATTATTTATATTAGCGGAAGAGATTGCGGTCTTTATAATTGGAGATTTGAGTGGTGGTAATACGGATACTGATATTGCTTTTGTAATTAGATGTGTAAGTCCTGCTGTATTAGTTATTCCTTATTTAAGTATTACTAAAGGTTATTTACAAGGGCATAAATATGTTAGTCCCTCATCAACTAGCCAATTAATTGAACAAATTGTTAGAATAGCTGTTATTCTAATAGGTTCTTTTGTTGTTTTAAAAGTAATGCATGGAGAATTAAGGCTCGCTATTGGAATTTCGGTTATGGGGGCTTTATTTGGTGGACTAGCAGCAATTATTTATTTGAGAATAGTAGTAAGAAAGAATAAAGATAAATTAGTTAGTAATGTAGAAAAAAAAGATAATATTAGTAATAAAGAAATAACTTTAAAAATTATTAAGTATGCTATTCCTTTTATTATTATTAATATAGTTACTAATATATATACATTTACTGATCAAATATTAGTATTAAGAACTTTAGAACATTTGAATATTGATACTAATACTGTTGAATTTATTGCATCTTCAATATCTACTTGGTCACCAAAGATATGTATGATTATTAATGCTATGGCAATGGGGCTTACGATGTCTTTAATTCCTAATGTTGTAGCTAGTTATACAGAAAAAAATTGGGGAGAAGTAGGCAAGAAGATTAATCAATCTATTAGTTTAGTTATTTTTATTTCCCTACCATTAGTATTAGGTTTGATGATTTTATCTATTAGTGTATGGAGAATATTCTATGGATATAATCTAGTTGGAGCAGAAATACTTCGATTTGCTGTTGTATCAGCGCTTTTAGCTAATGTCTATATGGTACTATCGACAATAGCTCAAAGTTTAAATAAATATAAACTAGTATATGCAATATCTATTGTTGGTTTTATGTTAAATGCCTTACTTGATATTCCAATAATGTTATTATTTAATAACCTAAATATACCAGCTCATTTAGGAAGTATTGTTGCCAGTATGATTGGTTATACGGCAAGTATATTAATAGGTTTAATAAGTTTACATGTTAAAGATAAGATTAATTATAAAGAATTATTTATAAATATAGGTAAAATGATTATTCCGGCAGTATCTATGGTAGTAATTTTACTTGTATTAAATCATTTTATTATATTAGATCCTCGAAGTGCAATGAACTCGATTATAATAATAGTTGCTAATGCTATTATAGGGGGTATTATCTATATTGGAGTTAGTTATAAGACTAATTTATTAAGTAATATATTTGGTGATGAATTAGTTAGTAAGATATTAAAAAAACTTACCTTAGGTAAGCTTAAGTAATTAAACCATATACATCGAATTAGCAAAGTTATAATCTGTATTATTAGTAACTTTAGGCATAGAACTTTCTAATTTAGAAATACGAGATTCTAATATTTTATTTTCTCTTTCTAACTTAGAAATACGAGATTCTAAGTCTGATTCAGATGATTGATTATATGGATTATTAGTGTTTATCATTGGTTGCATATTCATATTTGGTTGCATGTTCATATTTGGTTGCATATTATTGGCATATGAACTATAACCAAATTGGGAAAAGAAACTATTTCGATCTTTTTTCATGATATTCCTCCTAGTATAATATATGTTATAATATGAATTTAGTGAGGTTATTTTTATGAGATTAAGAAATGTTAAAAATGCGATGAATATAGTAAATGAGTCTAAATATACAATAAAATATGAAGATTTAAAAGAATATAGAGGAAAAGTAAAAGAATTATTTAATAATGATAATCCTGTCTGTTTAGAAGTTGGAATGGGTAAGGGAGACTTTATTATTGGAATGGCAGAAAAGTATCCAAATGTTAACTTTATTGGAGTTGAAAGATATGAAAGCGTATTAGTTCGTGCTGTTCAAAAGTTAGAAGATAAAGAATTACCAAATTTAAAGCTAGTTTGTATGGATGCAACATTTTTAAGCCTTGTCTTTGATCATGAAATATCAACTATTTTCTTAAATTTCTCTGATCCATGGCCAAAGAATCGTCATGAAAAGAAAAGACTTACTAGTAATATCTTTTTAGAGAGGTATGATTGTATTTCTTTGGGCAATCCCCACATTATTCAGAAAACGGATAATATTGGCCTTTTTGCCTATTCAATAAGTAATTTGAGTGAATATGGATATACGATTCATAAGGTATCTTTAGACTTAGCTAATGAGACAATTGACAATGTTGAAACCGAATATGAGAAAAAGTTTAAAAGTAAGGGAGTTAGAATTAACTATCTAGATGCGGAAAAAGAGAATTAATATGTAGTTAATTCTTTTTATATGTGTTATAATTTTAATAATAGGAGTGGTTGTTATTCATTTGAGTATTTTAAAAACGCAAAATATTTGTTATAATGTAATCGTATAGAATTAGGTGAATTTATGAAGAAAGTACTATTATTATTTGCTTCTTTAGTTCTGCTTACAGGATGTATGAGAATAGATAAAACTAATAATGAAGATTTAATTACAGCAATATTAGCATCAAAGATAGATGTCTATAATCATACAAATAAAGGTTTTAAGTATTATTTACCAAATAATTTAAAGTCAATTAAACGCGATGAATATAATGAAATACTTAAGAATGATGACTATGAATATTATTTATATGTAGATTTAGTATCTTATTATAATAAGAGTATTACTAATTATAAAGAAGTAGAAGATGCCTATTATAGTAAAGTATTAATCAAAGATGATAAGCGTGGAGTAGTTAATATAGTTCCTACTAAGGATAAGTATTTAATTACAATTGAATATAATTATGCAGCAATAAATGTTGTTGTCGAAGAAAAAGATATTAAAAAATCTTTATCTGATGCTTTAATAATCATATCTACGGTTAAATATAATGATGATATTATAAAGAAAATGCTTGAAGAAGATGAGTTTTCATCAAGTTCAGAGATTGTTAATATTTTTGATACAGTATCTCGAAATGAACAAATTGAAGACAAAGATAACATGCAATATGATGAAAATGACGAAAATTATGATGAAGATGTAGATGATGAAATCTATGATCCTGATGTAATTAATTAGAGAGGATGTAATTAGTATGGGTTTTATGAGTAAAATAAAAGGTATTCTATTTGATGAAGATGAGATAGAAGTTCAAGTTGATAGTGATGAATTGCCTGGTATGCCACCTAAAGAAGTCAAACATTTAGATCGCAAAGTCAATAGTGGTATTATTGAACATCATCGTGAAGATACTGAAGAAGAGGATACTATTAAAGAAATAAAGATTCCTTCTTATGATGAACAAGAAGATATTAGATTAGTAAAAGATAATAGTAAAATTGGGCTATTGGATGATGATGAGATGGATCGTGATTTTCCAATTGAACAATCTGAAAAAGAAGAAGTACCAACTAAGACGTTTGATGACTTTGATGTAGATTTAAGATATGGTGGTAGAAGTAATGATTATGAAGAAAATAATTATTATAAATCTGTAGATGAAGTTAGAAAAGAATATAATATTGGAACTCCTGTTAAGAAACATTCAGAAGAGATTAAAGATTATCGTAAGATGTTAAATAATGATCAAGAGAGTACAAAGAAACCGTTTACTGTAACTCCGGTTATTTCACCAGTATATGGGGTACTCGATAAAAACTATAAAGCTGAAGATGTCGAAGAAAAAAGAGAATTAATAAGTAAAACTAATTCTGGAGTTAAACCAAGAATGTTTGGACCAGTTAGCTATAATGACGAACCATTACCAACAGCTAAGAAAATAGAAAGTCCACTTAAGAAAGATTTAGTTGAATTAAATACAACTATCAACGAATTAATAAATGATTCCGTTACTAGTGAAGATGTTAAAAATGTCATAGATACTAAAGAAGAACCAAAAGAAGAAATAATCGAAGAAGATATTTCTTTAAGTGTTGAAGTTCCTGACGAAAGTTATGATGATGCGGTTCAATCAGATAATGATGATGAGATTATTCAAACTGATAATTATGATGATTATGAGAATACTAGTATAGAAAATGAATATATTGGGAACAATAATATCGAGGATGCATTTGATTCAACTGATGAATATAAGAAAATCGATGAATATGATGATTCGAGAGATTCTCTTGATGATACGGAACCATCTATTGATGTTGAAGAATTAATCGATAAAAAAGATGATGAAGATGAAGATGATCAAGATTTAAATAATACTATTGAAACTGATTTATTTAATCTAATTGATTCAATGTATAAATCAGACGATAAAGAAGAGGAGGAATAAAATGGAAGTTCTTACTCAAGTTTTACCGGTAGTTATTGATGTATTATTAGTTATTCTAATTACAGTTGGTATTATTTTATTAATCAAGTGCATATATGTAATTGATAAGGCAAAAGCTGTTATCTTAGATGTTGAACAAAAGGTAAATAGTTTAAATACTTTATTCAATGTAGTTGCAGCAATAAATGATAAAATAGCCTTATTAAGTGATAGAGTATATGGCATCATTGAAGCTGTTATTGATCGTTTTTCAAGAAAAAAAGATTTAGATGACAGTGAAGATGATTATGAAGATGAAGTGCCAAAAAAGAAAGGAAGAAAAAGAAAATGAGTAAAGAAAAAGGAAAAGGTTTAGGAAAGCTAGTAGCTGGTTTAGGAATTGGTGTCGGACTTGGAATGTTATTTGCCCCTAAGAGTGGTAAAGAGACA
This sequence comes from uncultured Muribaculaceae bacterium, assembly GCA_964551965.1. Taxonomy (GTDB): domain Bacteria; phylum Bacillota_I; class Bacilli_A; order RF39; family UBA660; genus CAG-582. Next base: position 20,457 of record CAZKFB010000004.1, on the reverse strand, counting down.
AGAAAAGACATTAAAGATGCTTCTGATAAAGCTATTAAGAAAGTAAAAGATGTTGATCTAAATAAATTAAAAGATGATTTAGTATCAGACTATAATAAATTAGTAGCTGAGCTTAAAGATATGGATAAAGAAAAAGCTAAAAAGATTGCAACTAAGAAGGTTGAAGAATTAACTACTAAAGCAAATGATTTAATTGAGACAGCTAAAGAAAAGAGTTCTCCTGTAATTGAGAAAACGGCTAAAGATATTAAGAAAAAATTAGCAGATACTTTAAATGATTTAGCAGATAAATTAGAGGATTAATGAGAATATATAATACTCAATCTTTGAGTCCTGTTTATAAAGTAATGGGAGTTAAGGCTGTTTGTTCAAATAATAAAAAAGATGGCAAGAATAAAAAGAACAAACAAGGTCAAGATAGAAGATTCTCTAATATTTTATCAGAGGAAGTTGAAAAGACACAGAAAGTTCTAAGAAGATAGGACTTTCTTTTTTGTTATAAATAAAGTATAATTATTAATAGAATAGAGAGGTGTTTTTATGATATGTCCTAATTGTAATAATACTATTGATGATAATTTATCTATCTGTCCCAATTGTGGATTTCAATTTAACCCTAATAATGAAAATAATATAAATAGTCAAACTGATTTAAACAATGATGATGAAGTCGTAATGATTACCGAAAATATGGCTCCACCAGAACTTACTGTTAATCAAGAGAATATGACTGTTGGAGCAGGAGACTTAAGTAGTGGAGATAGCATGAGTTCATATGCTCCCGTTGAACAAACAGAAGAAACTTTAGAGGACAATACTAATAAAATACCTGATCGTGTAGATTTTTCCATACCTAAAGTTACAGCGCCCGATGAAACTGATGTACCTACGGATGGAAGTGTACCAATAATTGGTGAACAAACAACAATCTTAAAAGAAGAAGATACACCGCAAAAAGATGTAACGGGTTTAAAAATAGGCGGTAAAGTATTAAAGATTAAGATGGGTAAGAATTTAAGTTTACCAATAGTTTTAATTATAGCAATACTTACATTAATAATAGGTCTATTTATTGGTAAAATGTTCTTCTCAAGAAATTATTGTACAACTACAACAAGAAGAACTACTAATACAACTAAGGTAAAGTATGTTTCTGATGGTAAGAATAATGTTACTAATGTTGGTTCTTTCACATATAAGATACCGGAAGAATATATATATGATAAGAGTTCTAAAGGGTTATTAGTATATGATGCTAAAGATACTTTTAGAATATATATTAAAACAACTAATGGTTCTTATGAAGATATGAGTGGAGCTAAATTAAGTATTAGAAAAACTTTAGAAGAAAATGGAACAGCAGTTAATAATATTAAAGAATTAAATATTCAAGATAAGAATTATTTAATTGTTGAGACTATTCGAGGAACTTCAAATAAGTTAGTAGCTTTTAGTGATGCTTCTAATGATTATGTTTTCTTTATCGAAATAGTTAATTATAGTAATAACTATGATTATGATGTTTTGAATATTGCTGCTGATATTGTTAAGAATGCAACATATCAAAAAGTAGAGTCTAAGATGGAAGGCGCTAGTATCAATGATGTATCTGATTTAGCTATAAAGGCATCGCTTGAATATAAGGCACTTAATAATAATTAATTGACTAATAAATGATATTAAGATATAATTATTTTGTTGATGAAGAACGGATTTACGACCCGGGAGTCAAATCGTTATGTCGCGTTAAGATAAAGAGTGTATGAGCAATCATGAAATAGGGTGGTACCGCCAAGATTATTTTGGTCCCTATTGAATGGTTGTTTTTTTATTTAGAAAGGATGATTGTATGAATTGTTATGAAGATTTAGAATGGAGAGGGTTAATTAAAGATGTATCGAGCCCTGAATTAAGAAAAAAATTAAATGAAGAAAAGTTAACTTTTTATATTGGTACAGATCCAACAGCTGATTCTATGCATATTGGGCACTTTTCGTCTTTCTTAATTGCTTCTCGCTTAGCAAGATATGGACATAAACCAATACTATTAATTGGTGGAGCTACAGGATTAATTGGTGATCCTAAGCCTAGTAAAGAACGTCCAATGATAACTAAAGAAGCGGTAGAAAAGAATGTTTTAGGTTTAACTAAACAAGCTAAAGAAATATTTGGATTTGAAGTAGTTAATAACTATGAATGGACTAAAGATCTAACAACTTTAGATTTCTTAAGAGATTATGGTAAATATATTAATGTTAATTATATGTTAGATAAAGATATTATTAATAGAAGATTAGAGTATGGTATAACATTTTGTGAATTTGCTTATACAATTTTACAAGGTATGGATTTTGTAGTATTAAATAAGACAAAAGGAGTTACTTTACAAGTTGCTGGATCAGATCAATGGGGAAATATAACTACAGGTATTGAACTAGCTCGTAAACGTGATAATATTGAACTTTATGGTATGACAATGCCTTTAGTATTAGATGCTAATGGAGTTAAGTTTGGAAAAACTGAAGGTAATGCTTTATGGCTTGATAAGAATAAAACATCATCTTATGAATTATATCAATATTTAATTAATTCAAGTGATGAATGTGTAATTGATTACTTAAAGAAATTGACTTTCCTATCTAAAGAAGAAATTGAAGATATCGAACGTAAGCATAGAGAAAAGCCAGAACTTAGAATGGCACAAAAGGTTCTTGCACACGAAGTTATTGCATTCTTACATGGTGAGGAAGAAGCTAATAAAGCACAAGCGACAAGTGAAGCAATATTCTCCGGTAAAGTTAGTGAAGATATGCCTGCCGTTAATGTTAAATCAACTAATATCCTAGATATCTTAGTTGAAAGTGAATGTGCTCCTTCTAAATCAGAAGCAAGAAGATTAGTTGAGCAAGGTGGAGTAAGTATTGATGGTGAAAAGGTAAATGATCCTAATTTTGTAGTAGATAAGAATGAATTTGTTCTTCAAAAAGGTAAAAAGAAAATAATTAAAGTAATGATTAAGGAATAATTTATTTATTCCTTTTATTATTGTATAAAACCAGCCAATATGTTAATATATACACCAAGAAGTGGTTATTATGAGAGAAACAATAGATGATATGTTATTTGTATGTGAAACGTGTTTAGGAGATAATCGAGGAGATAAGGAGCAATTACTTTCAAATATTTTAATAATGACAGCCGCTCTTTCTTCAAAATTCTCGAACAATCCAAATCTATATAATGCCTTAAATTATTTTAATAGTATAATGACTTCTTTTATGAATGAATGTGAAACAGAATATCAATTCTATAAAAAGGTAATTAATTATTTAGAATATATGCTTGATCATTTAGATGAAGTAGATGAGGATATAATCGAAAATATAGACGAAGTTCTAGGTGTAATGGAAGATTTATTTGTAACAAGAACAATAAGTTCTGCACAAGTAATGGAGCATTATAATAGAATTATTGAAAATGGTATATTAACAAATAGTAATTTTTTTATAAGCAATGTATCTGATCGAATAGATGAAGAAGAAAAAGAAAAGTTACTAGCTTGTATTCCAGACATAAAAAAAGAGGATAAATAATTATCCTCTATTTTAATTCACTAATATATTTCTTTAATGCTCGAGCGTCAGGTCCAAATATAATCTTTAATTGATTATCAATTTCAACGATACCCTTAGCACCAAGTTTTTGAATTCCTTCTTTATCAACTATAGAAACATCTTTTAATGTAACTTTAAATCTGCTCATGTTAACTTCAGTATCTAAGATATTATCTTTTCCACCTAAGTAACCAACTAACTTATTTACTTCTAAGTTAAAGTTCTTATGATTTAATTTTACAATTACTAAAGATATTATTAATAATACTGCAATTATTACTACTAATCTAATTATGTTTGCAAAATCCATATTTTATCACCATTTAAATAATACTATAAATTGGAATATTTTGCAATATTAATGGGTATTATTAATGTTGACTAAATAATTAAAATTTTATTATAATAATAAATAGAAAGAAATGGTTGTATGAAAAGAATACTTTATAGAATGCTTGCTTATGTATTAGATTTAGCATTTGTATCAGTTATTTTACTTGGAATATCTTATATAGATTTTATTAATCCAGAAAATGATAAGATTAATGATACTTATCAAGAATATTATGTAGTTAATAACTCTTATAATGAATTATTGAAAAGAATTGATGATTATTTTGAAGATGGGAAATTAACACAAGAAGAGTATGATGATATTGTATGTAAGCATCCAAGTTTTTTTGTTGTATTTAATGATATTACTTTAAATGAAGATATTAAGAATAAAGAAATAGATGAAATTAAAGGCAATCTTAATGAGAGATTAGTTGAATTAAATAATGATTATGGATATAAAATAGAAAAGTTAAATATTAGATCTTCTATTATTAGTATCGTTGTATATATCTTGTATTTTGGAATATTACAATACGTATTAAAGGGACAGACAATATTCAAAAAGTTATTTAAATTAAGAGTAATTGATAATAATAGTCCTAAGAAGAAAGTTCCTTTATGGAAATACATTGTTAGAAGTATTTTTGTATGTGAATTAATTATTTCTATAGTTGATTTAATATTATTAGTTACATTAAATAAACCTAGTTATATTATTGGCAATGGTTGGTTATCAAATGTTAAATATGTCTATGAAATGGCATTCTTAGTAACTATGATTATCAGAGATGATACTAGGAGTGTTCATGATCTATTACTTAATACTAAAGTTGTTAGATTCAATTTAGCTGGTAATATAATCGAAGAGAAACTATTTAATGATGGTGATAGTGAGTATGAAAAATTGCCTAATAAAGATAATAAGATGGTATCAAAGAATGCCGATTAGTTCTCATAGTAATTGTAAGTTTATCCCTAGCTGTTCGGAATATATGATCGAATGTTTAAATGTTTATGGAGTATTAAAAGGTTTACCTAAAGGAATATGGCGAATACTTAGATGTAATCCATTTAATAAGGGTGGGTATGACCCAGTTATAAAAAAGTAAAATAGTAGTTGATATTTATGCACTAAAAGTTCATTCACTCATAAAATATAGTGAGAATATATGAAAGGGTGAAAAATATGAATAATGTGGATAATTGCAATAATACTACTAATTCAATTGCTGATATCTTAAAAGTAATATTAATTCTTCAACAAAATGCTTGTCCTGAATCTTGCTTAGATTCATGTGATAGACCGCTTCTTGGAGGAGGACCTAATTGTCTTGTATGTAATACTAGACCAGTAATGTTATATAGTTGCTGTGGAAATGGAACGCCATGGAGTATGCCAACATGTAAAGATTTAACTCTATCTTGTGGTAATCCTCAAAATGCTACAGTAAACTGTGAATGTTCAAATGTCTTTAGAGTTGAAAAACTTGATGGTAATGCTGCAACATTTAGAGTATTAGTTCCAAATCCTGAAGATTCTTGCTGCAATAGTCAACCATACATGAGTACTAATAGTTTCTTCACAATGGATTTAGGATGCTTATGTGCTATAAGATGTTTAAATGATACTTATGTAGACTGCGTTTAATACGCAGTTTTATTTTGGTTAAAAACTTGATATAAATAGATTTTTAGGATATAATAATCAACAATTTAAAGGGGAAGAGAAAAATGGAAGAATTAGAAAATATTAATGAATCAAAGAGAAAATATGATTATCTTGCTGATCTTAAGGGTAAAGATGAACCAACTTATATTATGGAAGATGAAATAGTGGATAGACTTTATGCAAGTGATTTAAAAGAAAAGTTGAGTGAAGCTTTAAATACTTTAGATGATAGGGAAAGAGGAATGATTACTCTATATTTTCTAAAGGGTGGTTATACTTATGAGGCTATTGGTGCTATATATGGGATAAGTGGTTCAAGAGTAGAACAGATTGTTAAAAGGGGATTAAGAAAACTTAGAAGCGGTAAGAATAAAAGAAGATTAATGCCTTATATTGAAAAAACAAATATAGATAAGAGTAAACTTATTGAAGAAGAAATGGTATCTATTGTAGAAAAACTATATCGATTAAGAAAGATGGATTTATCCGATGAAGCTAAAGCAATATTCTGTAGTACTGAAAATATAACTCTTACATCTGAAGATATTACTTATTTAAGTACTTTAATAGATGCTATTTTAACAAATAATCGATTAGATGAATATCATTATTATAATATGTATAGTTTATCTTATTTCTTTAGTGAACATTTTAAAAATTATAATTATTCATTTTACTCAATATATACAAAAGTATCTAGTCTTGGATTATTAGATAAAGAAGAAGCTTCTAAAGGATTAATTAGAGGTTATTATCCAATAGCTAAATTATTTAACTTAGAATAAAATATGCGTGTAATACGCATTTTTTATTTGCATAAATTTTATTATGAGAATAATAATTATTAAATTATTTTTAATGTTTATAATTAGTTTTATGTTAATGATAATAATACTTAATCTAAATTATTTTACTATTGGGTATAATATAATTTATTATGTTAAAAATATAATTGGATATGTTATAGGAATAATTATTTCTTTTATTCTTTTAATTAGGATTAGGTGATCAAATGTACTATTATGATATTTATGTTTGTTTTAATGATGAATATATGAGTTTCTATGAATGGGATTCTTCTTTGGTGGAGAGAATGTTAAAACTAGAAATAGTTAGAGTAGAGGATATTAAAGTATTCTTAGAATATGATTTAGATATTGAATATCCAGATAGAATAATATTATTAAGTGATACATTAAATGCTATTGCTGTAGATATTAAAAGTAATAGAATAGTTGGTATATCTTCTTTAAGACTAAGTGATGAAGAAGAGATATGTAAGTTAGCTTCTAATATTGGAGTTACAGATATTAATTTAGCTTTAAAGAGTCATAAAGAATTAAAGTATCCATTTAGTCATGAAAATATGCAAAAGAAAATATTTGAAAGTAGTATTCTTAATGGAAGTGATGATTATATAAAATACCTATATAACTATGTATTTAATAAGAAGTCTTCTAATATTGAATTTATGAAACAGAGATTACTTAAAGACATTGAAACTAATTTCGGAGAAAGTTATTTAAATCTCTATAAAATAATTTATAAATGAGGTATTATATATATAGGTGGTAATTATGAAGTTATTTACTTATCTATATATTATTTTATTTGTCGTAGGTGTAATTACTCTAGTAATTTATTATATATTAGATAATAAACTTAAGATGGCCAAAGAAACTAAAATACTTGATGAACTAATTCCTAAAGTTAAGACTTCTTTAATAGAATATTTGAGTGTTTATTATAAATATATAAAACAAAATAAAAAGTATTTAAGTAAAGAGTTCTTTAATAATATAACAATCAAATATAATAAGCTAAAAGAAATAGATTCAATTGCTGATATTATATTAGAATATAAAGATTTAGATAATGAATTAGAAAAGTTTATTATTATCTTAGAAGATTCTAATAAATTAAATAAGAAAGAATTAGAAGTAATAGATGAATATAAAGAAGATTTTGAGATAATAAAAAGAGAATATAATGAAAATGTATTACTTATGAATAAATATAATAATATGTTTACTTCATTCTTTATATCTAAGATATATAAGTTTAAAGATTATCCTTATTTTATTTCTAAGTATTAAAAAAGAACTTAATTTAAGTTCTTTTTATATTTTAAATACACGGAGATATTCATTGTAAGCTTGATATTCTGGTGTATCAGTTAATTCTTTATATGGATATTTTTTCTCATCAAAGAAGTCTTTAATTATCTTATCTAATAGTTTAGGGTTTCTAATAAGTAGGGGACCAATACTCGAAGTACCATAGAAGTTATTAATATGTAGTCCTTCGTATTTAGATTTTTGATTATCGGCATTTCCTTTTACTATTTCGAATAGATGATTCTCTTTTATATCATTGATAATTGATCTATTTTGAAATGCAATAATTGGTCCATCTACCAAATAAGTCTTATATATTTGTTCGCCAACGATTCTATTTCTTACGGTCTTTGATTTAAAATCGAAGATATCTAATGCTTCATGTCCATCGATGGAAGTTCCGAATAAACTTAATGCATTACCGGTTGCTATAATAACTTTTTTCTTAGCAACTTTTTTTAATTCTGTTTTATATCTTAAGATATCTTTACGAGCTATTTCTAAAGCTTCTTCCGTACCACATCCAACATAGATAAAATCATATTTATTGAAATCAATTTTACTTGATTTACTGACATTGTCGACCATTGTTTTAGCACCTTGTCTTTTTAGCGCTTCTGTTAACGCTAAAACATTTCCGCGTTCACCATAAAGATTCATTAAATCATAGTATAAATGAGCAATTCTAATTAGTTTCATGTTTTTCCTCCTCATTTAATAGTTTCTTTAAAACACCGGTCATATCGAAACATACCATAGTGAATATTTTACCTTTACTTTTCTTTTTAACGAGTGGTATTAAATGATCTAAGTCGTTAGTTAATATAATCTTATTGTCAGGAATATTAGCATATTTTAATCTTGTATATACGTCGTATCTAAATCTTCCAATACAGAATATTTTATCGATATCTTTATCATTTAGTAATTCAAAGTCAACATCATATAGCCATGATATATCATTGTAACTATATCTTCTTGAAACATTATCAAATCCAAGAATAACTGTTTTAGTACCATTAGTATTTTTAATATATTTTAAAGATTGTAAATAGGAAAGAGCATTTTCATTTTTTGATTCAATCATTTCAACTCGTCTCTTACCTAAATAATATTGTTTCATTCTCTTTGATTCCATTACATATTTATTTAAATAATTTTGAATATCTTTAGAAGATAGTCCTAATTCACATAAAAGAGCAAAAGTTGCTAAAGTGTAGTAACAACAGAAGAATACGTTTTTATTTAAATGAACTATAGATCTATTAATTGTCATAAATGACTTTTCTAAGTTAACATCTTTAGCTTCATAATTGATATTTCCTCTTCTAAATTCACATTTAGGACATTTATAGCTTCCTATATGACCATAATGGTAATAACTATATTTTAACTTTGTATGACATAGAGGACAGTAAGAGGCATCAAATGTATAACTCATTGGTGTCTTTAAAGAATCATTTGTTTTAGCAATGCCATAAGTTATAACTTCACCTTTATGCATATATTTTAATCTATTTACTATTGGATCATCAGCATTAATAATAAGTTTAGTGCTTGCATCAATAGAACTGGCAATTTTGTTAAATATAATATCAGAATGTCCATTTCTTGCTGGTTGATCACGAGTAACATTAGTAACAACTAAATGAGTAGGTTTAACTTTATTAAATATGCTTTTAATATAAGATTCATCTAATTCTAATAGCAATACATCAGCATCGATTCTTTTCGAGAAAGCTTTGGTATTATTTAATATTAAAGTAGTAGCTGCATTATAAACATTAGAACCATTTTTATTCCATACTACTTTATATCCATTACCTGTTAAGACGTGAGCAATTAATGCCGTAGTAGATCCTTTACCGGAAGAACCTGTAACTCCAATTACAATTTCTGGATAATGTAATCGATCTAAGATGTCTTTATTATAGATAGTTGCATAGTATCCCGGAGTAACTGTAGCATCATCTTTAAATATTGGCTTTAATACATTACATCCGAAAGTAAATACTTTATTAATAATAATCGTAAATGTATCATTTTTGAGGAGTGGTTTACTTATTTTGCATAAAAATTTAACTATGCTAATAATTATATTATAAAGGATTCTTTTCATGATAATCACCCAGTAAAATTATACCACAAATACATTATTTTTAATCATAAATTGACAAAGAATGCCATAACTAGTAAAATATTTGGGACGGAAAGGCGTGACTAGTATGATAATTAAATCTTATAAAGTAAGTGGACAACCAAAAATTAAACATAAGATAATGGAAAACGAATTATATAAACAATATCTAACAGAAAGTAGGGATTCTTTAAAGAGAATGAAATTAAATAGTCAGGCCTATAAAGATTTACTTGTATTTCACGATTATGGAGAGTATCAAGAATATTTAATTGAGTTAAGTAGAATAATGGGTAGTGATTCTATCATAAATGTACCTTTAGAAGTTTATACTTATTTAGGGCATGTAAGAGCAGTATTGCAATCTTATGAAGGCGGACAAATGAGTCTTAATTCTTTAGCTCCTAAGTTAGATTTAGAATCTTTATTAGAATCATTAAAAGTTTTTTATCAAGGATTAGGTGAATTAGATTTTCTTGATTTAACTCATGTTACATCACAAGATATTGTCTATGGAGAAAAGACAAAGATTTTTAATCCGGAAAATATTAAAATAGTTAAATGTGATAGAAGCAAAAATATTAGTCATATAAATAGAGAAATAGTTAAAGGTATTTTTGGACTTGATAATATATCTGAATGTGATGTAGAAATAAAAGATGTATTAGAGAGTACTTTAGTTGGTGAAATTGGTGCTGATACTTTATTGCGAGAGATATCGACAATTGAAAGTAAAAGAAGGGGAAAGGCTAAATATTTAAAACATATTAATGGCAATTATATAAGATGAGAACAAGACAAGTAGATAGTGTATTTAATTTAATAAAAGGTTCTCATTTTATTGGATCTGGAACTACGGGGGTTTGTTTCTTACTTCCAAACGAACAAGTAGTAAAAATATATTATGATTCTTATCGAAAGAGAAAACTTTTTTCTTCTCATGGGGATAGGCTAATGGATTTCTTTGAATACATTGGCTCTTTTAATAATGAAAATTTTTATGGCCCTACAGAAGTCTTACTAAAGGGAGATAAGATAATTGGTTATATCATGGATTTATCTTATGGTAAGACAATTAAACATATGAGTAATAATGTAACTATCGATGATATTGAGAGAATGGTAGATATCTTAATTAGCAATGTCAAAGAAGTATCTAAAAGAAATTTACGAATAGCTGATATGCATCAGAGAAATATCATGTATAGTTATATATTTAGAATAATAGACTTAGATGATTGTTATCATGATACATGTTATCCTTATGATAAGTTAGTTAGATATAATATGGAAACTCTTTTAATTGTTATTACTAATGCTCTATTTAAAGTTAGTGATTTGCATGAACTATATTTCTATGAAGCTAAACTTGATGAATTATATAAAAAGTCTGTTTATCGAGGATATGAGGAATATTTTGAATTTTTAGAACACTTACGTAATTATGGAAATAAATTAGGTGAATTAAGAAGTGAAGGCCTTCATTATTCCTTAAAACATAATGACTATTATTCGATGTTCTAATATTCTTCTTCTCATTTTTGCCTTTTTATTGTATAATTAGGTTAATAGTAGGTGAGATACATGAAGGTATTAGCTAGTATTGATATTGGTAGTGAAGCTATTAAGATGGTTGTTGCTGAAGTTTTAGGTGATGAATTTAATTGCCTATGTGCTTTAGAAGAAGAATCTAGAGGAGTAGCTAACGGATTGATTATGGAACCTGACGAGACTGTTTATGCCATAAAAAAACTACTTAAGAGGGTAGAAGACAATTTAGGCTTTAAAGTTACAAAAGCAATTGTTAATATTCCGGAAGAAGAAGCAACTTTTAAAATTGGCAATTCGAGTGTCAAGATAGATTCTGAAGATAAAGAAATATTAGCTTCTGATATGGTTCATGCTTTGCAAGCTAGTGTAAAGGGAAATGTTGATAGTCATTTTGATTTAGTAACAGTAATACCTATCATGTTTAAAGTTGATGATACAAAGACAAGATTCCCTAAAGGAATGAGAGGAGATTCTCTTTCTGTTAAATCGGTAGTTGTAAGTGCTCCGAAAAAAGATATTTATTTAGTTGCTAAGATTATGGAAAAGTGTGGTCTTGAAGTAATCGATATTATGATTAATAGTATTGGTAGTTATTATGCCCATAAGAATGAATCTACGGATTTAGCAACGGGAGCTTTAATAAATTGTGGCTCTGATAAGATTGAGGTTTCAACATTTAATAAAGGTATAATAACAAACAATATGGTTATTCTTACGGGTGGAAGACAAATAGATAAAGATATTGCTAATGTCTATAAGATATCTGTGACGGATGCTGAATATTTAAAAAAGAATTTGGCTCTTGCTCATCCTAAACATGCCGTAAGTAGTGAGACTGAAAGTGTCGTTAATCGAGATGGTGAAAAGATAACTATAAATCAGAGTGATATAACGGAAGTAGTAGCTGGAAGACTACAGCAAATGCTAAATATGGCTAAAAATGAAATTAACTACTTAACAAAAAAGGAAATATCGTTTATAATTATAACAGGAGGCTTATCTGAATTAAAAGATTTTTCTCTATTAGTCGAAAGTGTGTTTGGCAATATTGCTAGGACAGGAAAAATAAAGATTGTTGGTGCTCGCAATAATGCGTTTGCTCCGGCTGTAGGTATGATTAAATATTTCGATTTTAAATTGAAATTGAGAGATCAAGAATTCAGTATATTAAGCGGTGATGATGAAGAAGTATTAACTCAGGGATCAGTTAAGAAAAATACGGGTGATTCAATAATGAGTAAAGTATTCGGTATCTTCTTCGATAATTAAGGAGGAAAAAGTCATGAATAATTTAGAAATCGATCAAATTGCTAAGATTAAAGTAGTTGGTTGCGGTGGCGGCGGTATGAATGCTGTTAACCGAATGATAGAATCAGGAGTTAGAGGTGTTGAGTTTATTGTAGCTAATACAGACTTACAAGTACTTAATGCTAGCCCCGCAGAAACTAAACTTCAATTAGGTAAAACTATTACTAATGGTTTAGGAGCTGGTGCAAATCCAGAAATTGGTAGAGAAGCTGCTATAGAAAGTAAAGATGAAATTAGACAAGCCCTAGAAGGCGCTGATATGGTTTTTGTTACTTGCGGTATGGGTGGTGGAACTGGTACTGGTGCTGCTCCTGTAATTGCTGAGATTTCTCAAGACGTTGGTGCTTTAACAGTTGGTATAGTTACTAAGCCATTTAGATTCGAAGGTAAGAGAAGAATGGAACAAGCTATTATCGGTGTTGATGAGTTAAAGAAACATGTTGATACATTAATAGTTATTCCAAACGATAAATTAAGAGATATTATTGATAAATCAACTCCAATGCTAGATGCATTTAAAGAAGTTGATAATGTATTACATAGAGGTGTTCAATCAATATCAGATTTAATTGCTGTATCAGGTCTTGTTAACCTTGACTTTGCCGATGTTAAGGCGGTTATGGAAAAGCGTGGAAATGCTCTTATTGGTATCGGTTTAGGTACAGGAGAGAATAGAGCAATTGAAGCTGCTAAACAAGCTGTATCTAGTCCATTACTAGAAACTAGTATTGTTGGTGCTACGGATGCTATTATCAATGTAACAGGCGGAAGTTCCTTGACATTATTTGAAGCTGAAGATGCTGCTGAAGTTGTAAGAGCATCAGCAAATACCGATATCAATATTATATTTGGTGCTGTAATTAATGAATCTTTGAATGATGAAGTAATTGTTACGGTAATTGCTACAGGATTTGAAGATGATGGTACTTCTTCATCAGGCGAATATATTCCTGATTATGCTGAAACACCAACACCTAAGAAACCAATGAATATTATCGATGAAGAATATGATATTCCTCCATTCTTAAGAGATCGCGATAATATTTAAAATAATATTTAAATTCGACAAGCTTTTTAGCTTGTTTTTTTTATACTTAAATAGGTGATACTATGAAAGTATATTTAGATTTAATAATTATTTTAAATTTTTTCTATGATACTTTAATAGTGCTTGCTGTATCTGTTCTTTTGCGATATAGAGTTAATTTAAAAAGAGTATTTTTATCTTCATTAATTGGTGAATTGTCGCTTATTACATTATTTATAAGATTAGATAATATATTTCTATTATTATTAAAACTTATTTTATCACTCATCATGGTGCTTTTATCTTTCGGAAAGAATAATTATTTTAATAATCTATTTTATTTTTATATTATAACTATTATTTTAGGGGGCAGTAGTTACTTAATTAATGGTAGTAATATGTATACTAATTTAGTTTTAATGATTATACTTTCACCAATTATTATAACTTTATATATTATAAATGCTAGAAGAATAAAAAAAGAATTAACAATTGTTCATGATGTAATAATAGTAGATTCTGATAATACAATTAAATTGAGAGGTATTATGGATACTGGCAATAATGTAGTTTGTCCCATAACGAGACTTCCTGTCGTATTTGTAAGTGATAAGCTAAAATTAGAGAAGAATAAATTATTTGTCGTACCTTATCGGACCATAGATAATGAGGGCGTTTTAAATTGCAAAATGCCCGATGAGTTTATTATGGATGGAAAGATAGTAAAATGTCTTGTTGCAACATCAAGTAGTATAAATACAAGGGAAATATTATTAAATAACGAAATGAGGGAAATTATATGAAAAGATTAATTGAAATAATTAAAAGAGTATTAATTAAGAATAAGTGTTATTTTATTGGTTCAACAGATAAGTTATTGCCACCACTTTCTCCGAGTGAAGAACTAGATTTAGCAAGAAGGAAAATGGTAGGTGATGAAAAAGCTCGAGAAAAACTAATTGAGCACAATTTAAGATTAGTAGTATTCCTATCAAAAAAGTATGAGAATACAGGATTTGATTTAGAAGATTTAGTAAGTATCGGATCTATTGGTTTAATAAAGGGAGTAGATACCTATAAACCCGATAAGAATATAAGACTAGCTACCTATGTATCTCGCTGTATATCAAATGAAATATTAATGTTCTTAAGAAAGAATAAGAGAAGAAAAACAGAGATAAGTCTAGAAGATACTTTAAATTATGATGCGGAAGGAAATACATTATCATTAGAAGATGTCTTAGGTACTGATGAAGATATCGTGGCTGATAATTATGAGAGATTTACAGAAAAAAGATATCTAGAGGGAGAATTAAATAATCTAAATGATCGAGAAAAATTAATAATGACTTTAAGATATGGACTTAATAATAAAGAAGAATATACCCAAAAAGAGGTAGCAGAAATGTTAGGAATATCACAAAGTTATATATCACGAATAGAAAAGAAAATAATAAATAAGATAAAATCATCAATAGGTATTTAAATGTAAATAGATGTTAAGTTATTTGGAATAACGAACCAATAAAAAAATAATATGTTAAAATAAGTTTAGGTGGTTATTATGACAATTATGGATAAAGATGATTCCATATTAGAAAATAAGAATAAGACTAAAAAGAAAGTTACGAAAAAGAAAACAGTTAAAAAACATCCTTTGTTTTATAAATTATTATCATTTATCTTAATAATAATAACTTTAATAATGCTAGGTTTATTAATTATCAATGATATATTTTCAATAGGTTATCTAATACCAATCGTACTTGTTGTATTACTTATCGTATTTGTTAATTCATTTATATTAAATAAGGATCATTTAAGAAATTGGGTAAAGAATATATTTTCTTTTTTCTCAATATTAATCATTATCTTAGATTTATTGATGATATTTTTTGGTACTAGTACTTTAAGATTCTTATCCAATATTACGGATACGGGATATCGTGTTGAAACGTTTGGAGTATATGTATTAAAGAGTAGTAATTATAATAATATTAAAGATCTAAAGAAGAAGAGTATTAAGTATTTAGATCATGAAGATGATACATCAATTAGAGAAGCTATTGGTAAGATTAGAAAAAAAGTAGATATTGATGTTGATTATGATGATAATGTTGAAAAGTTAATTAATTCACTTGTTAGTGGAGATGTCGATGCTATATTAATTGATATAAGTTATGATGAATTAATAATGGAAGAATTTAATAGTATATATACTCAATTGAAGTTAGTAGATACAATTGATATTGTAACTAACATTGATACGATTGAAAGTGATGCAGATATAACTAAAGATCCATTTATTATTTATTTAAGTGGTATTGATACAAAAGGTAATGTTCAAAGTAAAGCAAGAAGTGACGTTAATTTACTTTTAGCAGTTAACCCTAAAACGAAGAATATTCTTATGATCAATACTCCGAGAGACTATTATGTAACATTAAATTCGAAGAAGAAGAAAGATAAGTTAACACATGCTGGTATATTTGGTGTAGAAGAGTCACTTCATACATTAGAAGATTTATATGATACCGATATTGATTATTATGCAAGAATTAATTTTACTTCATTTGTAAGTATTGTTAATGCTATTGATGGAATTAAAGTAAATGTACCTAAGAGTTTCTGTGAACAAGATTCTAATCGTAGTTTTAATAAGAATGATTTAATATGTTTAAATAAAGGTTATCAAACATTAAATGGCGAACAAGCTTTAGCACTAGCAAGGCACAGAAAAACTTTTGCTACGGGTGATGTTGCTAGAGGAGAAAATCAAATGATGGTTCTACAAGCTATTATTAATAAAGCATTAAGCCCTAAAATAATAAGTAAATATGATCGTTTAATAAGTGCATTAGAAGGTAAAGTGTCGACTAATATGACAACTAAAGAAATGATTAAATTTGCAACTAAACAAAAGAATAAAGATAATGATTGGAAGTTCTCTAGTTTAAGTGCTAAAGGAACTAATTCAAGTGCTGTATGTTTCTCGACGGGATCAAGTAAATCTTATGTTATGGAACCTGATATGGAATCTTTAAATACAATTAGGAAATCATTAGATAACTTATTTGAAGGAAAAGATAATATAATTGAAACAACAACTACAACAATTAAAGAATAACTATAGACTATAGTTATTTTTTAATTTATAATAATATTAGGGGATGAGGTAAATGACAATAAGTAAAGAAAAAGATGCAATGGGGAATAATGAATATGTTTTAAGCCAAAATAATTTAGCTTTTAAAATGTATTATGGTGGTAATTTAGATCTTTATTGGGAAATTAGAAATAAAGAGGTTAATGGCGATAACTTTGAAACTTATGAAGAGAAACCTTTAGAGTTTATTATAAGTCCTGACGATAGTGAGGTTTATTCAACTTTTTCTCATTTAATTGATAATGTAATTAGTACTGCCAAATATGTATGTGATGAAGAAGAAAAAGAAGAAAAAGAGCTAATGAGTAAGTTAGATGAACTTGTTTCTTTTGAAGATGAAGAAGAAAAAGAAGAAGAACTAAAAGCTCATGAATTAATGGTTAGAAATAGTGTTGTTGTATGGCACAGTGATGATGATGAAATAGATCGAGCTAACTTTGTTACATTAACGAGAATTAATGGCAATATTTTACTTACTTTTAGAAAAGGTATAATGGAAGAAGATATTCCGGGAGTAATACCTATTAGGTTTAGAACTAGTGGAAGTAGATACGCTCCATTCAATAAGTTCTTCATGCAACATTTTCAAGAGACAGATAAAGTTGTTAATAATTTAGATCAAGACCAACAACATATGAGAAAATTAACAAGCAATTAATTTTATAGTCAACCAAAAAATGTTGACATAATTTAAAGATAATGTTAATATTATTAGTAGATAAAAAAGGAGGCATAGATTATGGCTGTTAAATTAAGATTAAAAAGAATGGGAGCTAAACAAAGACCTTTTTATAGAATTATAGCTGCTGATTCAAGAAGTCCAAGAGATGGTAGATTCATTGAAACTGTTGGTACTTATGATCCAATTAAATCTGAAAATAATATTACTTTAGATGAAGAAAAGATCATTAAATGGTTAAACAATGGTGCACAACCTACTGATACAGTTAAGAGTATCTTAACTAAAAATGGTGTTTGGGCTAAGTTTAAAAACACTAAAAAAGAAGGTAAGTAATAATGCATACTGAATTAATCACGTTTACAGAAAATTTAGTTAAGTCTTTAGTTAAAGAACCAGAAATGGTAAGTGTTAAAGAATTTCTAGGAGATGATGAAATTATTCAACTAGAAATCATTGTTACTGAAGATGATATGGGTGCAGTAATTGGTAAGGGTGGAAAGATGGCGACATCTCTACGTATACTAATTCAAGCTGCAGCTTATAATATGAATATTAAAAGAGTAAGAATTAATATAGATTCATTCTAATAGTTCTAACTCTTTTTTTCTTCTACAAATTGTAGAGTTTTTAAATTATAATAGATGATATAATTTATTTAGGTGATAGTATGAATGATATTGGAACAAGAATAAGTAATCTTAGAAAGAAAAAGAAATTAACACAAATAGAACTTGGTAATATATTACATGTAAGTGATAAAACAATTTCTAGTTGGGAAAGTAATAGAACAGAACCTTCTTTGAATGATATAGTTGAGTTAAGTGAAGTAATAGATACGACTCCAACTTATCTTTTATATGGTAATATTGATAAATTAGATTTAGAAACGGAAATAAAGATAAAAATTGATGAAAAAGAGTTTAATTATTTAAATAGTTTTATGAAAAGTAATGCCAAGTATTTAAAAACAGTTGAACAAGTAGATACTTATTATAATCCAAAACATAGAAGTTTTATTGATAATGATATAATTAGTGAATGGCTTCGAATTGGTAAGCGTGGAGGAAAGACTATTGTAAACTATAAACATTGGTATGATACTTACTGTGATGAATATGAAGTTGAAATAGACGATGAAAAAAATATGGACCGTATATTTAATGTTCTTGGATTAGAAAAACTAATCGTTGTAGATAAAGAGAGAACAACTTATTTCTATCAAGATAAATATGAAGTGGCTTTAGATAAAGTTGAATCTTTAGGATATTTTATTGAAATAGAAGTTAAGAACTATGATAAAGAAAAGAATCCCAATAAAGAATATGATGATTTACTTAAACTTTCTAAAGATTTACATTTAGATTTAAATAATTTAGATAAGAGAGGATATCCTTATCATTTAATAAAAATGAAAAATAAATAGTTTTAAAAAACTCGTGTTTTATTATATAATAATGTATGACTAAGGTGATAATATGAGAAATATGAGAGTATTTAAAAGAAATATTTTGATATTTGCTCTATCTTCGTGTTTCTTAACAGCATTACTACATAGAAGAGAAGAAAAAGATCCTTATTATGTTGTTACATTAGAAGAAGAGGCATTCGGAGATTATAGCAATGGTTCCGTATATATTGGTGATAAAGAATATTTAGAATCGTTGGAAGGATTAGATAGAAATAATGATGTTTTAGTTGTCGATGAAAGGGATTCGGAAGATCCATGTATGAAAATAATTAATTCATATGTTGTCGACGATGAAGAACAGATGAAGGGAATTATTGCATTGTTATGTGAGTATGAAGAACTATATCCAAGCGATTGGGAAAGAACGGAAGAATCTTTATATCGCGAATGGTTAGTTCATAATATTTGTCATAATTTCCATTATCAATTAAATAGAACTACTGATGTTGATTTCAATAATGCTGATGAATCTTTATATAAAAAATTAGTATTTAGAATATTAGACTAGTTAATGTAAACTATCAATTAATATTATTAATAAATATTAATTAATGTAGTAGAATTATTATAGAGGTTCTACATATGGAAAAGAATATTAATATTTATCAAAATCGTATTAATTTATATATAAGTGAACTAGATAAAGTAGATTTGACTAATCCTTTATTGGTTTTAGAATGGTTTTATAAAGTAAGTGATGCCTCAATCATGTTTGAAATAACGGAAGTATCTGATTTAGTATATAAGAAACTTATTAGTAATGGATATAGAGAAGTTATATCTGATGAGGAAGAAGCTAAAACATATTATTCTTTAATTAATGCAAGAATGATGAATATGGATGATTTAGCAAATAATATTATTGCTCTAATTTTAAAAAGTTTAAAAGAACACAAGAATTTAGATTTAACTATATTATCTTTTATAAAAATATTCAATGAACAATTCAATAGTGAAGTTGTATTTAGTTTAATGATGGAGAAATTAAAGAATAATCTTGGTTCTCGTGTCGTAATTAATCTTGTTTCTAATAATGAATTTATTCTTAAAGTTGGAATATTAAATCAAGTAGACGAATATGTATCAATAAATGTTGATGGTGAAACAATTCCTTTTATTGGTATTAATACAGCTATTAATAAAATAGCTAATGAAACAGGCAATACACTTTATAATAATAGTAGAGTAATACCTAGTATAGATTTATCAAATAGTACAAATATAATAAAATTAAATGAATCTATTTTTAAAGATAGTTATAGACAAGCTGTAGCTAAGGTAATATAATAATAATTGATTTGCCAACTTAGCACAGTAGTATATTTGCCAACTTAGCACAGTGGTAGTGCAACGCCCTCGTAACGCGTAGGTCGCTGGTTCAA
>CAZKFB010000003.1:0-59130 GCA_964551965.1 uncultured Muribaculaceae bacterium | reverse complement strand
GCATCTACATATGTCTTTATTTCACTTGTTTCATAGACATTACTATAAGGTGATGTTGAATCATAGGCTACTGTTCCTACTGTTGTTACTCCACTTTTATATCCAAGTGCAGTTGCGTCTTGTAATCCTGTTGGATTTGTTACATTATAACTTCCTACAAGTAAGTTATATTGACTTATAGCTTTTACATTATCTCCATCTATATCATAAACATAGAATGATTCTGTATCTAGTGTTATTAAATCACCTTTTGATACTTCTCCATTATTGTCATTGTCTCCTGTTATTGTCCAATTACTTTGTTTTACTTTATCGGCTGGTGTACCCTCACCTAATGAATCTCTTTCTACTACACTT
This sequence comes from uncultured Muribaculaceae bacterium, assembly GCA_964551965.1. Lineage (GTDB taxonomy): Bacteria > Bacillota_I > Bacilli_A > RF39 > UBA660 > CAG-582. The sequence continues at coordinate 58,773 of CAZKFB010000003.1, read as the reverse complement.
CCTACTATTTCACATGTTATACTTATGTCTTTTGTTGGTTCACTTTCAGTTCCTACATAAGGTTTTAATACTTCTATTGTTAACTTTCCTCTTCTTGTTTCTGTTGCTAATAAGTTAGATGTTGTATCAAATTCATTTGTAACACTCAAATACTCATTTGATTCTGTACAGTTAATAGTTATTTCTGCATCATAGTTTCTTGATCCATTTGTTACATCATATTCTAATGTATATGTATCTCCTACTAGACTCATATCTTTTGTAAACTCTAAATGTGTATCATCTTTTATTAGTTTTTTATTCTCTACTCCATCTTCTATAGACTTACTAAAATATACATCAAAGTCTTGCGTGTTTTCTCCTATATTAAGTGTACCATTTAATGTAAGTGTTGTTGATACTGCAGCAAAACCAATTGCCAGTAACAGTACCAATATCATTATATTTCTTTTTTTCATATTTTTCCCTTCATACTATATTATTTTTATGGCCTAAGTTTATCATAAATGTATGTTAATAGTATATATTTCGATATATTATATTATTTCTTTACAGGTTTTTTGTCACTAAAAAAGAATAAATTGATTTCCTTTATTCTTAGTAATTTAAATTCTTTAATTCATCTAAACAATAAACTGTTGCATATTCAATAAAGTGAACTATTCTCTCAATATCCATTACATAAGTATCATCTTTAGCTTCCGCACTAGATAACTCACCAAACTTCTTTATAACATCATCAAAGTATTTTTCATCAACTTCTTTAATATGGTTTTCCGGATATTCAAAATTTTCATAGAATAGAGAAAAATCCATTCCATAATAATCTACTACTTCTATATTCATATTAGTATAATCATTATAAATAATTTTTGAATATTCATCTTCATCATACTTAATTGGTATACCTTCTTTATTATAGATAATATATTCCTCTTCATTAGCTATATTAGGTAAATACTCTTTAAACCAAAGAACATCTGTAAGAAGATGAATATAGTATCCTAGTTCATAAGGATTATTTAAATACTTCTTATACTTACTTAAGAAATTATCAATATTAGGAATACTAGTAGTTTCTTTATCACTTTCGTCTATAAAATGACTTATATATCTTTCAGATCCAACCATCTTAGCAATATCAGGAGCTATTGCACCCAATAAAAGATGATTTTCGGGATTAACATTTAATACTTCATTTACTTTCTTAGCAACTGCTATATGAATAATTGCTGATGCCATACTACCACTCTCCAATTAGCATTATAGCATAAAAAAACTTAGTTTTACCTAAGTTTTTAACTAACTAATTTTCTTCTTATATTTTTTTCTTGATAATATCCTAAATGACTAGAGATTAATCTTGGAAAATCATAATCCATTAATCCTTGTCTTAAAGAATAATTACCACGCATTATACTTTCTTTTTCAAAATATAATCGATGTAAATCGTCAAAAGATTTTTTATTGGTATTTAAGAAAGCATTAGAAACTCGATTAATACTCTCATCATAATTATTACTAGATTCCTCGACATAGAAACCACTATCATCTCTTTTAATTCGATGAATATCACATGATCTAAATTCTGGATCACCCCAGTTTTGATAATTGTCAACCATTTCAGCACCATTTCTATCGATTGCCCAATTAGTATCACCAACGATATTGATAATTGTTTCACATATTAAAGCATCAATAGCTTTTAATCTTTTGGCACTTTCTTTATCTATAGATTTTAAAAACATACTATACAATCTAGAATCCAATATATTAGCTAATTTCATTTCTTTTAAACCATATGTTCCAGAATTACCTAAATATTGCATTATTTTATATGAAATTATGTCTTTCTCTTTTACTTTACCTAATAATAATTCACTTTCATAACTCATATAATAACCCCCTTAAATTGCTGATTATTATACCATAAATACATAGAAAATTCAAATTAGTCACGTGAGAATACATCTCTAGTATAAATAATATCTTTTATATCTTCTAGCTTATCATCATACCTATTTGTAATTACAACATCACTTATTGATTTAAATAAATCAAGGTCATGAATAATTTCAATACCATGATAAGTATTTTCTTTGATACTTGGTTCATATATAGAAACATTAATACCATCTCTCTTTAATCTTTCGATAATACCAAAGATAGCACTTGACCTAAAGTTATCAGATCCACTTTTCATGATTAATCTATACACACCAACTACTTTTGGTTTCTTCTTCTTAATCATTTCTGTTATATGATCTTTTCTTGTTTCATTTGAATTAATAATTGCACCTATTATATTCTCCGGAACATTATTATAATTTGCTAACAATTGTTTAGTATCTTTAGGTAAGCAATAACCGCCATAACCGAAAGAAGGATTATTATAATAATTACCTATTCTTGGATCTAAACATACACCTTCAATAATATCTTTAGTATTTAAGCACTTAATCTCCGCATAAGTATCAAGTTCATTGAAATAAGATACTCTTAGTGCTAAATAAGTATTAGCAAATAACTTTACTGCTTCTGCTTCCGTACTATTCATATATATTACTTCAACATCTTCTTTTAAAGCTGAAGATTTCAATAATTCTCCAAATTTTTTAGCTTCTTCAGATTTAGCTCCAATAATAATTCTTGAAGGATATAAATTATCATATAAAGCTTTACCTTCTCTCAAAAATTCTGGAGAGAATAATATATTATCTATTTTATACTTTACTTTAATATCTTCCGTAAAACCTACAGGTATTGTTGATTTAATTATCATTGTGGTCTTCTCACTGCCAATTTCAATTACTTTTTTAATTACATCTTCAACTAAGGAAGTATCAAAGTAATTTGTTTCATCATCATAGTTAGTTGGTGTACTTATTATTACATAGTCCGCATTATCAAAAGCATCTTTATAATCAGTAGATGCCCTTAAATTTAATTCTTTATTACTAAGATAATCTTCTATATATGCATCCGTAATGGGACTAATTCTATTATTAATAGAATCCACTTTCTCTTTATTGACATCAAACGCGACAACTTCACATTTTTGACTTAATAAAACAGCTAATGATAATCCAACATATCCAGCGCCAGCAATTGCTATTTTCATTGTCTTACCTACTTTCAATATAATATTAGCAAAATAATTGTTTTTTATCAATTAATACATAAAAAAAGAGATTAAATCTCTTTATTGTTGAACAATTATTTCTGAACTAAGATGAAGTGTTTTTCTTACTTCATCTATTGATTCTTCAGGTACATTAACTCCACCATCAGATCCATAAGTAATATATGAAGAACCACCATTATAATAAGCTACATAATCAACATAAACTTGATAATCTTTACCAATTAAACATCTATCAGTTTTAATCTCAAATATGTAAAATAAACCTTTAGCGTTAGAAGCATCGATATTAATAGTAGCAGGTAAAACAGATACTACTTCGTTATCCCTATATAGAGTAATTGTTTTATCACTTAAATCGATAACAGCAAATTCACCAGATAGTTTAGTTAGATTTTCTCTTCCAATATAACCAATATGTCCATCAACACAAGCAATGTAGGAATCTCCTTCTTCACCATACACTTCAATACATACGTTTTTATCAATGGAAATAGTTTCTTCTTTACCAGAATTACTAAAACATGCAGATACCTTTAATTCTGTAGTATCGTTTGTATAGTAAATGTCTTTAATACTTGAAGTAATCTCATATTCTGTCATAACACTCAAATACTTGCCACATATATAAGCAACTCCGCCGTCAAACTTAACAGCATACCAACCATTATCTAGTTTTTCTAAAAGTGGTAATGATTCCCCCTTTAGTAAAACTTTCAATACATTTCCATCGATTGGAGTTTCACGAATATTTACATCACATTTAGCAGTAACAGTTTCTATTGCATTTACCGAAATCGTGCCATTGTTAATATATATTATATTAATATTGTCATTGTTAGTATCTATTTCATTAGAATCTGTTTCATCCTTATCATCATAATAAAAATAGACATCATTATCAACAATATGATCATCTTTCTTGCCACATCCAGCTAAACTAAATCCCAACATACCAAGCATAGATAACACTGCAAATTTACTTTTTAGTCTTAACATACATTTCATCCCTCTTTTTTAGGTAATACTTTAACATTTTTTAATTAAAAAGTAAAGTTAAAAAGATTATACCTAAGTATAATCTTTATTAATTGTCTTTCTTTTTCAATCCTAATCGATAAGCTATATAATAAGTAGTATAGAATAAACAACCTACTATTGCACCTATATTATCAATTACGACATCTAATACAGCACCCGTTCTACCGGCAACCATTGTTTGATGATATTCATCGAGTATAGCTAGAGTAATCGTAATAGAAATAGTTATAAACAATGATATAAAATATTTTTTATTATCTAATATCATATTAATAATAAGAAGAATTATGAATCCTAAGACAAAGTATACGGAAGCATGAGCTACTTTTCTAAGTGGCTTATTTAGTAATATACTTGCTCTTAATAGCTTTTCGGGACTAGGATTACTTGAAGTAATATCAAATTCATTAGTTATCTTTAATGTATCTTCAATGAATATTGATATAAAACTTAAACTCTTACCATTAGAATTATCGGTATTCATATCACTTAGTAAATAAATACCTATACACCATAATATTACAAACATAAATAATATAGCTATAATTACTTTTTTCTTTTTACTCATAGTATCACTTTTCTAAATAAATCCTTTATAATTATAACATAATTTTTTACTATTTATAGTTCTTTTCAAAATTCCATGAATCGCGACACATATCTTCTAAAGTTCTCGTTGCTACAAATCCTAGTTCTTCTCTTGCTTTCTTTGGATCAGCATAGCATTCAGCAATATCTCCCGGTCTTCTATCTACTATTTTATAATTTACTTTAATATTATTAGCTTTCTCAAAAGCATCTATCATATCAAGCACACTATAACCTGTACCAGTACCTAAATTATATATAAATAAACCTTTACCTTCTCTTTCAAGTTTTTCTAATGCTTTAATATGTCCAATAGCTAAATCCACTACATGAATATAATCTCTTACTCCCGTACCATCAGGCGTATTATAATCATTTCCAAATACACTTAATACTTCTAATTCACCGCTAGCTACTTTAGCAATATATGGCATTAAATTAGCTGGTATACCATTAGGAGATTCGCCAATAAGTCCTGATTCATGAGCCCCAATTGGATTAAAGTATCTAAGTATACAAATATCCCACTCATTATCTGAATTATATAAATCTTTTAATATTCTTTCGACCATTAGTTTACTTGTTCCATAAGGATTAGTAGTTCCACCCGTTTTCGAGTCTTCAGTTATTGGTACCGTTTCTGGATCACCATAAACGGTAGCTGATGAAGAGAATACAATTTTCTTAACATCATGCTTTTTCATTGCACTAATTAATTCTAATACTGTAGATACATTATTGATATAGTAGTCAATTGGTTTCTTAACTGATTCACCTACCGCTTTGTAAGCAGCAAAATCAATTACAGCATCTATTTTATTCTCCGTAAATATTTTCTCTAAAAGATCACTATCTATCATATTACCTTCATAGAAAATAACATCTTTATTAGTTAACTTCTTTATTTTATCCAATACATCTATCTTGCTATTAGATAAATTATCTAATATTACAACTTCGTAGTTGTTATTAAGTAGTTCTACTGTTGTATGAGATCCAATATATCCACATCCTCCAGTTACTAATATTTTCATTATCATCACTCCTATTATAGATTATAGCATATAAACATAAAAAAATAATCCATAAAGGATTATTTTTAAACTTCTCTTATAGCTTGTTTTGCACTATTAACTGAAGGTTGACTTGGATGCATTACATACTTATATGCACCAGAAAGTTCACATGTTCCCCAAGTTGTCTTACCTGTTAGATAGACATTTTTAATACTCCAATTAGAAGTAAGAATACTCTTAACTCCGTCTTGTACTACTGTCTTTGGCATTGTTGTTGTATACATTCCACCAACAGCATTTAATACACTAGTATATTTAGTTGCAATACTTGGTGACTTCATCTTATTTAAAATAGCATTCATAATCTTAGCATCATTTTTCGTTCTCGCAATATCTTGTGTATCATAAGCATTTCTCTCTCTTGCAACAGTAAGAGTTTCAATACCATTTAATTGTTGACATCCCTTAATAACCTCTAAATGTTCTCCTTGAGAATCATCATAAGTTCCAATTACTAAAGCGTGATCTGTAGTATAAGCTTTATCAGAACAATAAGTAATACCACCAATAGTATCAACCAGCTTAACTAAACTTGTCGTTTCAACTATTAAGTAATAGTCAACTTTTACTCCTAGTAAGTTTTCTACTGATCTAACATTATTCTTTACTCCATAAGGGCTCATAGTAGATAAAGTATCTTTTCCCTTTCCAGGAACAGTTAGGTAATAATCTCTAGGTATACTAGTAACAACCATCTTATGTGTTCTCATATTCAATGTAACTAAAGCATTGAAATCCATTCTTACACCCGAAAAATCATATCCACCAATATATATATTTAATACATCGGGATCTTTTTCTTTTACTGGAGTCTTATTATTTTCTTCTTCATTTTCTTCATTACTACTGTTATCTTCTTCAAAAGTCATATTAACTTCATATACTATTTTATAATCACTTTTCTTCATAGTTCCTAATTCACATTGCATATCATAAGAAGCACTATCAATTAAAAATAAATCACTTTTAATTAATCGATCTACAGAATTAATAGATATTAAATTAACCTTTATATCTTTATTAATTCTTGCGATAACTTCATTAATCTTACTAGTTTTCTCATAATAATATACTTCTTTACCTACTAAATCTTCTTTCTTATAATTATTTTTACTTAAAATATAATAGGATAAATCATATGTATTCTTAGCGTTATCAAAGTTCTTATCTAAGAAATTATTAGTATCTCCTATATATTTAATACCAATAACACTTATAGCAACTAGTAATGCATATAATATTACCGTAATAACTTTAGTCCATTTCTTTCTAACAAATAGACAAATATTAGCTAATGTTAGCAATGATAATAATATCGCATTTAATATTAAATAATAATTCATTGGTAAAAAATTTAACTTATAGATATTATAACTTAATATTACTAATGGTATAAAAAACACAATAGATATAATATATTTATAAATTTTCTTTAATCTCATAAACACCCATTTCCTCTCATACTCAAGTATATTACAAGTAAACTTCTTTTTCAATAAAAAAAGGATTATCCTATAATCCTTTTAATATAACTGCAAATGTCTTAAAGAATATTTTAATATCTAAAGATAAACTCATCTTTTCACTGTAATTAGCTTCAATCTTACATCTATTTTTAAATGTTAAATTACTTCTTCCGCTTACTTGCCACAATCCAGTTAAGCCCGGCTTAGATTTAACAATGCTTTCATAATAAGGTTGCATATCATCAATTTCTCTAGGTAAATAAGGTCTATTACCAACAAATGACATATCTCCTTTTAAAATATTGATTAATTGAGGTAACTCATCTAGAGAAGTCTTTCTAATAAATTTACCAATCTTAGTAATTCTCGGATCGTTTACTAACTTCTTATTAATTTTATATTCTAATGCTAATTGTTCATCACTTTCTAATAATTCAAATAAAACTTTATCAGCATCTTTAATCATTGATCTAAATTTATAGAATTTGAATAGTTTACCATTTAGTCCGATTCGATCTTGAACTAAAATGGCTTTGCCTCCATCTTCTAATCTGATTGCAATTGCAATTATTAAAAGTATTGGTGATAATAAAATTAATGAAATCAAACTTACAACTATGTCAAAAATTCTCTTAACGGCATTGTACATCGATCTAGATAAAGTAAACTCAATTGTCGCATAATTCTCTTTCATATCTTCTTTTCCTTTCACACTAACTTAATCTCCCTTTTTAAGTTGGTTAATATACTATCATAAATAACTACAAATTGCAAATTTTTTTAGCAAAAAAACATAAGTTACATAACTTAGTCTAAATTTATTATAACACCAATTATTATTATATTAATATAGATTTGACACAATATGACATTTATTTCACTAAAATTTAACAAGAAAAAAGAGGCAAAGCCCCTTAGTATGCATATATTGAACTAACAATAATAGCAAGTAGAATAAATAATACTAATATTATAAAGAATGTATTACCATAAGAATTAGTATTTTTATTTGAGGATTGAGAAGCACAACAGTTCATATTTTCACCTCCACTCTAAATAAAAGCCCCTACGATAATTATAAGTAAGATAAATAATACTAAGATAAATGCTGCACCAGAAACATTGTTACCACACTTATTCATTAATCTCCCTCCTTTTCATTACTCACTTTATTGTATGGTAAAAACACTTATTTTGTGCATGATTTATAGTATTTTAACTTTTTTAGTGCTATAATACTAACTATGGAGGGAATTTATGAAGAAAAAGTTATTATTACTTGCAACACTTACCCTATTACTTACAGGTTGTGGACAAAATCCTAAACTTAAGAATGGTGAAGAAGTGTTAGTTGAGTTAGGTGATGGAACAAAATACTCAGTTGATGAGATTTGGCAAGAATTTAAAGAGGACTATGCAACAAGTATTATCTTAGATAAAGTTGATACTAAATTACTTGAAAGTGAATACAAAGATTCTAAAAGTGATATTGATGCTTATGTAACTGCTATGGAAACTAATATGAGAGCAAACTATGAAAGTGAAGAACAACTTCTTAATGCTTTACAATATTATGGTTATTCATCTCTAGAAGATTACTTAGACATGGTTAGAGCAAATAGACTTAGAACTCTATTAACAAATGATTTTGCCAAATCTAAAGTAACTGATAAAGAAGTTGAAAAATATTATAAAGATGAAGTAGTTGGTGATATCGAAGCTGTACATATTCTAGTTACACCAAGCGGAACTGATACAGCAAACGACACTAAAGCTAAAGAGAAAGCTAATGAAATTATTGAAGCTATAAAGAAAGATATTAAATCAGGTACTAGTGCACTTGATGCTTTCAAAAAATATGAAAAAAATGATGACGTTAAATTTGAAGATTTAGGAAGATTTTCTAAAGGAAAAAATGTTACCGAATTTGATAATGCAGCATTTGCTCTAAAAGTAAACAACTATACTACAACACCAGTAAAAACTAGTTATGGATATCATGTAATTCTAAAAACTAAAGAATATGAAAAAGAAAAATTAGAAGACATGAAAGAAGAAATCAAATCAACATTAGCTGAAGATAAACAAGAAAAAGACTCAACTATGCAATATCAAGCACTTAATGATTTAAGAAAAAGAAATAATATCAAGATAAATGATAAAGATATTGAAAGAGCATATAATAAGTATATGAACTATCAATTAAATCAAAATAAATAAAACGTATTAAATAATACGTTTTTTTATTGTCTTTTTCGCATATAAGATAAAGGTATAACTGAATTGTCTTGATGAGAAAAAATCTCTCGGTTATCAAAGTTAACTAATCCTCGATAAATCCAAGGAGTAGTAACATTAGATTTGCTCTTATAAGTATCATTATAATTTATACTATATTCATCACTTATACTTTTCTTTGTCTTATCATAATCATAAGATACAATGGCATCTTCTTGATAAAGTACTTCATTGCCAATATCTTGTCTACCCTTTAAGTTCTCCAATATATATTTAATAGCAATATTCCTTAATAGTATTAAATCATCACTATTGGGAGTACTTCCAAATTTCTTTTTAAATCTATTTATTAAATCCCTTTCTAAACATTTAAATGCATAACTATCTATACTCTCTTTCTTACAAGATAATACATCTACTTTAGGAGATACAGATAAACGTTTCATACGTAATACTTCCGTTCTAGTTCGATAACTTCCTCTAACTAGATTTAACTCATAGACGGGAGATATTATTACCGCTTTTTCTAAAGAAAAATTCTTAGCATATATATTGGCAGGATTATTAATATGAGTTTTTATTTTAAAATCAGGATAATAAATATATGTTCTTAGATTACTAACTTCATTAAAGTCTATTAGTCCTAACATATTCCTAATAAATTCATCAATTAATTCTGAGTGTGCATCACTTATTCCCCTACCTAAATATTTATCAAGCTCTTGAACACTAGAAAAACCATTAATACGATTAACTTTATCTACATCCAACTCAAAACCACTTATATGTCTAAGTGTATCTAAATATTCATCATATAGATTTAATATCTCATTTATTATTTTATCTCCCACATTATCCCCTCTTAATTTTAACAATCTAAATTAACTTTAATTCTATAACTATCAGATTTAAAAGGACTTACTGGTGTTATTTCAATATAAGTATTATTAACATCACATTTATCAAATAATTTATCTTTAATCTTACTATTTAAATCTTTACTATTACTAATTGTAGATAAAGGTATCTTGATACTATTATCCATATATTTCTTTATATAATCTTCGCCTACGCTAGGATAATAATAGTTCTCATAATACTCACTACCAACACTCTCTATATTATTCTTACGATCTAAATTTAATTTATAATCACTATTTAAATATAGAATAATACCAATTATTATTCCTATTATTAATACTATGATACTTATTAATACTACTCTTCTTTTCATATTATCACCTATACTTATTATAATATAAAAATCATAAAAATAAACCAATAGAAAACTATTCTATTGGTTTATTAATTAATTTTTTAACAAATTCTTTCATCTTAACACTGTTATCTAAAAGAGCTACTTCACCACTATTAATAATATCTCTATAGTCCTCAATTCCAAATACATTTAATAAAATACTATTAATATACTCTAATCTCTCTTCATTACCCATTAAATCATATAAATAAGAAGCATAAGATAATAATACATAATCAAACTCTTTAGAATAAGCAAGACCATTCTTAACAGTTTCTAATGCATCTTCATAATTGCCCTTTTTAATACAAATACTTATCTTTGTAACAGCAATATCTCTCTTAAATTCTTTAGAAGTAAACTTTTTCTTCTTAATATAGAAGCTAGTTGGGTATTCTGAATCTCCTATTCTATAGAAACAAGAATCTATATTCTTTAAAGTATACTTAATTACAAATTCTTCATGTAAATTATTAGCTTCTAATGTCTTAATTTGAGAATCATTACTTTGTTCTTTAAGCAATTCATTTATTCTTGCTACTAATAAATTATCGCTTTCCTGTTCCCCATAACTTATATCTTTATTTAAATATAATTCACGATTATATACAAATCTCATATATTCGACATTAATATCAGTTATTTCTCTCATATATTCAAATGTATGTAATAAAGATTCAGCAGCTTCATATCTATGTTCATTTAAGGCAATACCAAATAGTTTCTTTAAATACACCGTATCAATTACTTTATGTCCATAAGTTACATCACTCAATAAGTTTAATAAATCACTTTCATATTCAGGCATTAATTTATATACTTCGACCATACACATTAGATAATTATTATAACAAACTTGACCTATTACACCTATATATTCTTTGATTTTATCTTTAACAAAATCATAATTTTTATTTTTTAGAGCAAAGTAAATAGCTTCACAAGTATCATAGAAATAATAACCTAAATTTCCATTATATTTACTAACTATGTTATCTTGATTTATTTCTATAGCTTTCTTTAATAAAGATTCTAATACGATATCATTATGGCATAGTTCTAATGCCGTACTATAATCCGAATTATAAATTGCGTCAGTTAATCTTACTGAAGCCTTTTTAGCCTTCTTAATAATAATGCCATCTAACATATCATATATATCTTTTAATACATGCATTGCTAATTCATCTTTCTTTTGATAATTAGGTTTTGTATTTAAGAAATCATATAAGTCATCAAATCTTTCTTCCGTAATCATTTTTTTAATTCTTTTAGGTTCTTTTTGTTCCTTTTCTCTCAATAGACGATAGATAACATATTCTTGAGGTTGACTACTACCTGTATTTATTATTCTATTAATAAGTCCATAAGCTACATTATATCTTTCACTTAAAATTGCATCTCTTATTCTATTATTTAAATCACGATCCCCAAATCTTAAATCGCTTCTATCTAGTCTTAAATCTCTTATTTCTAGATTATTTAATCTTCAGGTAGATTAACAAAATTATTTAATAATAATGCATAAGTATAGAAATCATTTTTATATTCATTGAAATTATCTAATTCCATTAGCCAATAACATGCTTTTTCATAATCAGATTGACTTATATACCATACAAATACTTGAAAAGCACACACTCCATTTTTCTTCATTCTATATGCTTCTTCATAAAGTTTAGCTGATTCTTCGCGATTCCCTAAATCAAATACTTCTCTTGCTTTATCCATTAACTCTTGTTGAGTTATTATATTTTCTGACATCATTACCACTCCTGTGATATATATTCTATCATTATTTGAAATTTTTTCAAGAAAAAAACTATGTTTATTTAAACACAGTTTTAAAGAGTTTTTGAATACTATCAGGTATTATAGTAAATATTCTAGCAACATATTCATATTTTACTATATCTTTTAAGTAATCATACTTTTCATCTATTATCTTATTTTTTACTAAATAATCAAATGCTTGATCATTTACTTCTTTATTACTAATCATATCTATTAGAATTATACCTAAACTACAAACTATTATAGCAATAGCTAAAATAACAAAGTTCATGTCATATAAAACTCCAACTAAGAAGCAAATAAAAGAAACAATATTTAAGATATCTAATATATTTAATAAAGAACCTGTTAAAAAACTTTTCTTTTTTGTTTGAAACGCTAATTTAGATGCTATAACGGAAGATAATATATCAGAAGAATGAAATACCCTAGTACTAAACTTAAGAGTCTCTCGTGACTTATAATAAGTATTTAACATAGTATCCCTTACTTCAATAATATAGACATTTTCATCAACTATTCTTTTAGCTATTTCAAATCCACTTAAATCTTTTTTATTAGAAATATCTACTAATTTCTTCTCTTCACTTTTTAATTTAAAATAAGACATTAAAGGAACAAACAATAATAATAAATATAATAATATAATCATTTTATTCACCTACAATTTTATATTTAGTTCCTTCTCTAGTATCTATTAATTCAATACCTCTTATCTTTAATTCTTCTCTTATTGAATCAGCAAGTTCAAAATCTTTATTCTTCTTTGCTTCATTTCTCTTTTCAATTAGAGATTGTATTTCTTCATCATTAGAAGCTACACTTTTTTCTCTTATTAAATTAAGAGCAAATACTTTATCAAACTTCTTAATTAATTCTAACTTTGTATGTCCATTTACTTGATCATCTTTTAATAATTCATAAAGAACAGATAAAGCATTAGCTGTATTTAAATCATTGCTAATACTCTCAATAAAATCTTCATTATAATTAGAGAATTCTCCTTCATCTAATTCACCAGTATCTTCAATAGATTCGATTTTATTTAATAATTTCTTGTAAGTTGCTTCTGATTGATTCAATGCTGAATAAGAGAATACTAATTGCTTACGATAATGAGAATTTAAACACATGAAACGAAAACTTAATGGATCATATCCTTTTTCTTTTAATAAGGAAACCGTTAAAAATTCTCCATTACTCTTACTCATTTTTCCTGTTTCATCTAATAAGTGTTCATTGTGAAACCAATAATTACACCATTTATGACCTAAATATGCCTCACTTTGAGCAATCTCATTAGTATGATGTGGGAATATATTGTCTACTCCACCACCATGAATATCTAAAGATTCTCCTAAATACTTAATTGATATTCCTGAACATTCAATATGCCATCCAGGATACCCTAGTCCCCAAGGAGATTCCCATAGTAATTCATGATTCTCAAATTTAGATGTAGTAAACCACAATACAAAATCTGCTTGGTTTCTCTTTGAATCATCTACTTCAACCCCTTCACGAGCTCCAACTACCATCTTATCTTCTTGATGATTAGTTAATACATAGTAATCATCAAGTTTAGAAATATCAAAGTAAACATTGCCACCACTTATATATGCGAATCCATCATCAAGTAATTTTTCAATCATTTTAATATACATATCTATATTTTCCGTTGCTGGAGAAATAATATCAGGCATTTTACAGTTTAAAGCTTGAAAATCGTTAAAGAATGCTTCCGTATAGAACTTAGCAATTTCCATAGCCGTTTTATTTTCACGTCTTTTTGCTACTTCCATCTTGTCTTCACCAGAATCAGAATCACTTGTTAAATGACCTACATCAGTAATATTCATTGCTCTTGTTACTTCATAGCCTAAATATTCAAAAGTTCTCTCTAAAATATCATGACCAATATAATTTCTCATATTACCTATATGAGCATAATGATAAACAGTTGGTCCACAAGTATACATCTTAACGTGTCCTTCTTCATTAGGAATAAAATTTTCGAGTTTTTTTGTTAATGTATTATATATTTTCATTATAATGCCTCCTAAAATAAATTATACAATTTTAAACAGTTTTATTCAATAAAAAAACTCTTACTAAAGTATGAGTTCTTTTTATTCATTACATAGATTAGAAGTACTTCGATATTCCCCTAAAGATATACTATTAATAAGAGTTGGTTTACTAAATTTATGATTACCTAAATACTCAAATGAATAATAACTAATAGCTGAGAATGATTCATCAATATTATGCTCACCTAAAAGTTCATAATTACATATATTTAAACCATTTAGATTACCATAATCATTGTTTAATATTAAATTATTACCAGATACTCTAGATGAACTTACAATGAAAGTAACTGTATTATATTGAATATCAGCATCTCCATTAAGAAGCATACCGTCCTCCGTTAGATTAAATAGTTTAAATACTACATTTCCCTTTAAATCAACGGCATATAGTTTACTGGTACGGCTATTATTTCCAAGTAAATTAATCATTATTAAATCATCAAGCATAGCAACACGATTAGATAAGTAAGATGCACTATCGATAAATACTCCATTTACAATAACACTTATACCTGTACTAGTATTAACGATGCTTATTTTAGCATCTTCACTTATAATATATTCTCCCGGTGTATTAACTAAAGGATTGTCTGATATTAAACCCGTAGTAATTTGAAAATTTTCAATAGTATTCATCTTGGTCGTTGTTGGATCAACTTTATAATTATTATCCGATTCCTTAATATATTCAGGAATAATTATATAGAATGCTAGAAATGCAAGAAATGCAAGAATAAGTAAAAGAATAATAACAAGAACCGTAGTAATAGAACCTTGAGGTTTCTCTTTCTTTACAATAACTATTTCTTTATTATCTTTATTTACTATTGGTTGACCACTACCATCTATTTTTATTGGTGTAGCAACACGATTGATTTTATTCTTATCTAATTCATTTGAGTTCATAATACACCCTCTATTCTTGAATTTATTATATCATAATAGTTGCTTTTTCTTTTAAATTAACAATAAAATTGCTGTTATCTTTACAAGTATTATTATTAAATCCGATACTATTATTCGTATTACTTTCCCCCATTACAATTAAACTATTATTAAAACTAATAATATTATTCTTTTTATCACTGTAGTAATGTTTCTCATTAATTGATTTAAACAAGTTTTTAACACTAGGATGAGCATATTCATAGTTTTTTAAATAAAGTAAAGTAAATGGTTGATATTTTATTCTATCCAAAATATTAAACTCACTAAAATTAGAATATCCGGGATCACTTCCAACTAATCTATTAATGCTAGTAAGAGTTGCAAACTCTTTCATATCTAAAGTAATTAATTTATATTTTAAAGTATCTTTTATTATATTAACTACCTGATCAGCAAGATTAGTTTTACCTGATAGAATAAATGATTTATTTTTAATAATCTTATTCATATCATGGCTTTCGATATAATTATTTAATCTAGTCTTTAATAAAGAATAATCTTTGCTTTTTAAGATATGAATACCAGTTAATGATTCAATTACTTCATCGACATCACTGATCATAACATTCTTAGTCTTTAATGCACTTACAAAGTCATGGTTTTCTAAATACATACTCTCTTTACTATTAATAGCAGCTCTTGACAATAGAACATCCATTATTTCTATTGACTTATCGGGATTACATCTATTCTTCATATATAGATTACTGTATTCAACTATACGATTAATTATAGCATCACTTATATGATATCCATGATAGTCTTCATATACTTTCTTTATTTTCTTTAAGATATTTTTGGTGCTTTCTTCATCGGGTTCCATAATATTAACTACAGCAAATCTTCGAGCTAAAGCTTTATCTTTAGCAATGAATTCTTCGTATTCATTAGTTGTCGTTGCTCCAATGATTGTTACACTTCGATTAGTTAAATAAGGTTTTAATATATTAGCCGCATCTATTGATGATTCTCCTCCTCCCGATTTAACAATCGTATGTATTTCATCAATAAATAATATTATCTTCTTATTCTTTACTTTCTTTATTAGATTATTAATCTTTGTTTCAAATTCCCCTCGATATTTGGTATTTGATAACATATTTGACATATCTAAACCAATTATCTTATAGCCTTTTAATCGATCAGGTACTAAAGATTCTTCTATTCTTCTTGAAAGTTCATAGACAATGGCACTTTTACCTACTCCAGCTTCCCCTATAAGTAAAGGATTATTTTTATTTCTTCTAAGTAATATCTCAATTATACTATTTATCTCTTTTTCTCTTCCAACTAATATATCTTTTGAAGTTATTGGTTCACCAAAATCAAAAGAATTATTATCACTTACTGATGAAGCTAATCCTTCAATATCAATTCCCATTATTTCCAGTATTCTTAAAGCTATACCATCATCACTTGATAAAAGAGTATAAAAGATATTATATATATCATCTTTAGCTTTATTGATGACATTTCTCATTAAAGGAGTATAGAGTATAACTTCTGATTTTTTCTTTGCCTTACCAACTATTTCAATTAGAGTCTCTTTGAATATTTCATAATTTAAATGATAAGACTCAGCTATATCAGCTATTTCTTCTTTCTTAAGTAAACTTAAAAGAAGATGTTCTGTTCCTACATAAGGATGATGTAATTCCATCATTTCTTTTTCTGATGACTTTAATAATTCACTTTTAATCTTACTGTATTCAAACATATAAAAATCCTCCTAGTAATTATATGAGGATTTTTAATAATATTTATACATATTTTGAATCAATTTTTAATCGATCTGCTAAAGTTACAATAAATTCAGCATTCGTTGGTTTACTTCGATCAACATCGACAGAATTACCAAATAGTTCTTCCATCATATGATAATCTCCCCTTACCCAAGAAACTTCAATTGCATGTCTTATTGCTCTTTCAACTCTCGATGAAGTCGTATTATAATTAACAGCAATTTCCGGATATAATTCTTTAGTAATCGAACCTACTAAACGCGAATTGTTAAGTATCTTTAAAATGCCATCTCTTATATAACTATAGCCTTTTATATGTGATGGTATACCTAATGAATGCAACATATTAGTAACCTTTATAACATTTTCTTCCGAATCTTCATTATGAATGATCTCCTTATTATCTACCGTTTCATTTGCAATATATAGACTATTAATAACTCGTTCTAATGATTCCGGACTATAAGGTTTCTTAATAAAGTAGTTGATATTATATTCATTTAAACTACTTATCATATCATTAGTTACAAATTCACTTGTTGCTATTACCTTCGTATTTAAACATAGTTCCTTAATACTTGAAAATAACATCATACTATCAAGCCCATTAAGCAAAAGATCGACAACAATAACATCAGCATCTTTCAGATATCTAACTGCCTCTTCTTTACTACTTACAACGTTAATTACTTCAATACTACTAGAATTCTTAAAATACTTCCATACTGCTTCTCCATTTTGGATGTTTGAATCAACAACCAATAAACGTTTAGCCATAACGTATCTCCTTTTTCTAATAATCTTTGAACTGCTAATCAGTATTATATTATATTGTTTTGAATTAGGAAATAGCAAAAAATGTCGAGTTTTGTCGATTTGTGTAAATAAACATATAATTTGACATTTTTTTGATAAAAATATGTCACTTTTTATACAATACTACAACTAATTATTTAATACTTCGATTGCTTTTTCTAATTGTTTGTCGACATTTGAATCATTTTCAATAAATATACCCGGAGTTATCCCAACTTCATCTATTGAATTACCATTAGGAGAATACCATTTAGCTATTGTTATCTTATAATTTTCCTTACTATTTAGATTACCTAATTGTTGAACAGATCCTTTTCCATACGATCTCGTACCAACGAGAATAGCTCCATAACTTTCTTTTAAAGCTAATGCTAATATTTCACTTGCTGATGCTGTTCTTTCATTTATTAAAACAGCAATGTCATATTTTCGTGAATCATTGGTTTTGTCATAGACAATCTTAAAAGAATCTTTTGCTTTAAATTGATATATAGGTTTATTCTTGATAATAAAAAGTGATGCTATTCTTTCAGCCGTTTCTAAATATCCTCCCGTATTATTTCTAACATCAATAATAAGTGAATCTATATTCTTACTTTCAAGTAATTCTAAACTATCCTTAAATTGAATATCTGTCGTATTAGAGAAAGTTTCGATATAGATATATCCAATATTCTTACCATTTCTATTAATAATAGTAGAAGATACTGAAGGTTTAATAATCGTTTTAACATCAACATTCTTAGTTAAAGTCTCTTTATCTCTCTTTAATTCTAAAGTAATAGAATCACTGCTCTCAACTATTGAAGTAATACTTTCAATATTAGAAGTATTAATCTCTTGTTCATTGATCTTTAATATGATATCTCCAACTCTAATATCAGCCTTTTTAGCGGGAGTATCATCCCTAACTTCAATTATTGCAACTTCCTTATTAGATACACCTATAGATACCCCAATACCCTTATATTGACCATTTAATTTATCTAATAAACTATCTGATTCATAATCTTTTAATAATTCTGAATAATCTTCATTTAAATAGTCCATCATTCCATCTATAGCTGCATCTTTAACTTTACTAATATCTATATCTTTATAATATTTATCATTTATACTCTTATAAGTATCTAATAATTCTTTCTCATTATCACTTAATATAACATTCTTATTATTTAAATAATAAATAGTTATTCCGGTAATTGCACTAGATAATAAAGAGAATACAATTACTATTAGAACAATGTTTATAATATTATTACTTTTCTTTATATTGAATCTTTCTTGGATGTCTTTCATATATTTCACCACCTTCATTATAACATAAATAAAGAGACTTATTTAGTCTCTTTTAATATTGAAATAATTTCTTTCTCAGTAGTAATAGTTCTACTAACTTTATTCTTATTTATCTCTAATAATACCGGTCTTGTAAAATTAAAATCTTTATAATTAGAAACCATTATATTTTCTTTCTTATCTTTATTATAATATTTACTATTTAGAGCAATACCAATATTAGTAGAATATAACTTAATTTTTTCTCCCTTATAAGAACTTACTAATGATGAATAAAGTGCATTATGAATATCATCATTAAAATCATATACCATAACATAGTACTTATCATTATTAACACTTAATATTCTATTTACTAATATTACTGAATCATCATATGATGGTGCTGTTGTTGTCGTAGTTGTCTTATCATCTTGTAAGATATCCTTAGATACAAATTTACCATTTAAGAAAAATAATGCTCCAATAAATACTAAAACAATTAATAATACAACAATAAAAGATACTGCCATTTTATAGTCATCATTAACATATTTTTTCTTTTTTATCTCTTTCGTATAAATATTAAAATCTTGATTATTATTCTTTTTCTTTTTCATTTGTCCCACCTACTCGTTATTATACCATAATTATTTATTTTCTTAAACTATTAATAAAATAATCTAATGCTTCACTTTTTGAAGATTTATTATAACATATATCAAAGCTTCTTACCGGTAAAGAGAAATCAGTTTTTATAATAGTAAATTCTTCTGATTCATAGTGAATAGGATTTCCAATACCTATACCAAATCCCATACGAATAAGTTCTTTACATAAACTATAACTATTAAATTCATAATTGGGAGTAAATTCAATATTGTGCTGTTTTAAATAATTGTCAAAGTTTCTTCTTCCGTGGGTTATATTACTAAGTAAAACAAAAGGATAATTATTTAATAATTCACTCAAAGAGAATACTTTACTATTAAGTAATGGAAAGTGTTTCGAAGATACTATAAAAGAATCTTTTATTTCAAAACTATTAACTATTTCCATATTATCCATTAATTCATAATCATTCTTTATTAATATGTCTAACTTACCTAATTTACGTCTATTATCTAGTACATCAATACTTTCTAAAGATATATCTATTTCTACATTAGGATACTTATTCTTTAGATTTTCTAAATTTTCTTTAATTGGTTCTAAAAAATTCGTAGTTGTTGCTCCAATATAGATCTTAACTTTACTATTATTTTCATCTTGAATCATATGAATTGCACTACCTAAATCATTAAATATACTACTAGCATATTGAAATAATATCTCTCCGCTTTTAGTTAAAGTTACTCCACTTTTGAATCGATTAAATAGTTTAGTATTCAAACTACTCTCTAATTCTTTAATGGAATGAGTTAAAGCAGGTTGACTAATATTCAAGATTTCTGCTGTCTTAGTAATATTTAAAGTTAATGCTACTTCATAAAAATATTTTAAAGAATTTAGATTAATGTTATTCATAATATCACCAAATAAATTATATCATAAATTTTATTTATCTTTATAATAAATTATTAGTATTTTATTTATGATAAATCTTATAGTATATTTTAATTGGGTGAAGGAATTATGAAATATTTAATGGATACACATATGCATTCAATCTATTCTTACGATGGTCAAATGACTATTGAGGGTATTGCTAAAAGATCTGAGTCTCTAGGTTTAGAAGCAATTGCCATATCCGAACATTTAGAACTCGATTCTATTTCTCTAAAACAATTTATAAATAGATATAAATTATATAAAGAAGAGATAATGCGAGTTCAAGAGATGTATCCTAACTTAAAGATACTAAAAGCTATCGAAGTTGGTAATCCAGAAAAGCACGAAGAAGAAATGCATGCTATTCAAGAATTAGATCTTGATTATATTATAGGTAGTAATCACATTTTAACTAGTGATATTAATGCCTATTACGAAACCATCTTGCAAATCGCTAAACAAGGCTTAGTAGATTCTATTGGTCACTTAGATTACATTAGAAGAAAATATCCGGATAATCCTCCATACGAATTAATAAATCAAATATTTGAAGCAATGGTTAAGAACAATATAACTTTAGAAGTTAATTCTTCCGCTAAGAGAAGATTACATGAAGAAGGATTTCCTAAAAGTGAACTAATCGATCTATATTTAAACAACTATGACAATCGTATTACTTTCGGAAGTGATGCTCATCGTGACTATGAAATATATGACGGAATAAAAGAACTAGATGAATCTATTGAAGCAAATAAAGGATATTATTTAAATCGTAAGTTTATTTCTATACAAAATAAAAAGTAGCTGATTATGCTACTTTTATTTTACTATCACTTTCGTCAGGTATACTCTCCTGAATACTAACTAACTCCGTTTTCATTTCTTCGATAATTCGCTCATTCTTTTTTATCTCTTCGTGAAGTTGTTCGTTGCGAGATTCAAAAGCTGTTACTAAAGCATTAATGCTATCAATTTGTTTATCCATAACTACACCTCTTCACGAGTTAATATTATAATACAACTATTTAACTCCTGCAACTAAATTTGTTCCATTTGTTATACTTTCTGCAATTAATTGCATTTCACTACTCTTTAGTGTATTGCTTGTTAAATAGTAATCTACTCCATTACTAGTAAAGTATATAGAATTATCCGATAAAGCACCAATTGAAGAACCAACTTGTAATGGTTCACCACTTACGGGAATTACTTCCATTTCATCAGAAAAGTTGGCAACTTCTTCAACTAAAATAAAAGGATCAACGCCAGCAAATGTTAATATTACACGGTTCCCATCTTTCGTTTCTATTGTATCTTTACTAGAAAGATATGTATCTACAGGAACATATAATGGATATATGATATCTTCTAAGATATTAGAAGTACTTTTTGTCGTACAACTATTTTTACACTCTTCATCTTCTTTGCAAGTCTCCTTACAATCTTCAACTTTTTTCTCTTCTTCCTCCGACTTTTCACTTTTATCAGTTACACTTAAATCAAAGTAATCACGAGAAAAGTTCGGTTTATAATTGATATCTTTGAATTCGACATTCATAAGAACATTGTTCTCTTCATCCATGATATCAACACTTTTTAAATTAAAATCCTTATCTGTTTTAATACTCTCTTTAACTAATTTAGGATTATTTGGATAATTAACTGTCGTCGTTATTTGATATCCATTATTAATACTTTCAATATTAGCTTTGCTATTCTTACTAACATCACTTACTAAATTACCAATTAAATAAGCTTGACTAGAATTATTTGGCCATTCACTCATAAACTTAAAGCTCTTATTTAAAGATGGGGTTACAACATAAACTCCTTCTTCATTTCTTAAGATTATTTGTTCATGATCATTAATCGTATTTGTTAAAGAAACTTTAAATAATTCATTATCTTTAACTCCAACCGTTATCTTATAAGTAAATTCATCTTCATTACTAATAATCTTCATATTGCCCTTTAATTCATATGTTTCATGTTTACTATTAGCATCTTTAAAACTCTTTAAATTATCTGTTTTTGTACTACAACCAGTAAGTAATATTATACCTAATAACATAAGTATAATTTTTTTCAAAACAATCATCTCCTAATTAAGATTATGATAAATATTATATTTAATGTATAAAAAATTAATTAATACTCAC
The DNA here is from genome assembly GCA_964551965.1 of uncultured Muribaculaceae bacterium. Classification (GTDB taxonomy): domain Bacteria; phylum Bacillota_I; class Bacilli_A; order RF39; family UBA660; genus CAG-582. The sequence goes on along the minus strand of CAZKFB010000003.1, from coordinate 35,583 downwards.
AATAATAATAGAAATGAGGGAGATTTATGAATACATTACAAAAAATCTGCTTAGTTATTACCATTATAGGTGCTATTAACTGGGGATTTATTGGCTTATTAGATATAAATCTAGTACAAGCAATATTTGGTGCTGAATCAATGATTTCAAGAATTGTTTATTCACTAGTTGGATTAACTGGATTAATTAATATAGGTATTTTATTTACTCACCTAGATGAAGATTAAAAAAAATGACGATTATTCGTCATTTTATTTTGGCTTTTTATCTTGGTAAAACAATATTGCCATCTTCAATTGATATTTCTTTAGCTGAAGGATATTCATTTAATCCCGGCATAGTAATGATTGAACCGAAATAACATACAATTAATTCAGCCCCATTCAATACTTTAATATCTCTTAATGTCATTTTATATCCAGTAGGATTACCTAACATTTTAGCATTATCACTTAAACTGTATTGAGTTTTAGCAACACATATTGGATATTTATAACTATCAAGTTTATTTATTTTATTCATAACATCTATAGAACAAGTAAATCCATCAGCATGACATATATTTTTAACATAAGAATCTATTTTATAATATAAATCATCTTCAAGATCATATAGTTGCCTTACTTTTGCTTTTTCTTTAAAACTCATTACTTTATTGGCAAGATCTATAGCACCAGCGCTTCCATCGCGATAAACTGTATTAACACTAAATTCACAACTTAATGAAGTAACATAATTATTTACAAAATTAATCTCTTCCGTTTTGTCATCTTCAAACCTATTTAAAGTAACAACAATATTGTCATTCATTAATCTAAGATTTTCGATATGAGCATTTAAATTTTCGATACCGTGGGATAAATCTCCATCCCCATTTAGTTTTAATGCTCTTATGGTAGTAACTAAAACAATTGCAGATAAGTTAATCTTATTATTGCGCATTAATATATCCATAAATTTATAAGCTCCAGCATCAGCACCAAATCCTGCTTCCGTCACAACATAATCACTTAAATTAGTAGAAGTCTTTAAACTCATTATTGATGAACATCCATGCGCGATATTGGCAAAAGGACCACCATGAACTAAAGCTAAGTTTCCTTCTCCAGTAGCAACAGCATTAGGTTTAATGGCATTAAATAGTATTGCCATTATAGCATCCGTTATATCAAGACTTGATACATGAATAGGCATTAAATGAGAATTATAACCAATTATTATATTATCAATTCTTCGTCTTAAATCATCATAGTCTGTTGCTAAACAAAGAATCGCCATAATCTCACTTGCTGCTGTAATATCAAAGTGATCTGTACGAGTACCAATATTAATATTTCTAAGAGCACGATCATTCATATCCATACATCTATTAAATGTAACTGTTTCGATATCCAATTTATTATTGTGATAAATCTCATTATCAATCATAGCACATATTAAATTATTAGCTGATGTTATAGCATGCATATCGCCAGTAAAATGTAAGTTAATTTCATTCTCGGGATTAATAACAGCTTTTCCTCCACCCGTAGCTCCTCCTTTAAGTCCAAATACTGGACCCATAGAAGGTTCTCTTAAATTAACAATAGATTTATGATTTAAGGAGTTTATAGCATCATTTAATCCAATAGCAACAGTCGTCTTACCTTCACCATATTTAGTAGGATTAGTAGCTGTTACTAATATTACTTTAGCAGAGCCAAAAGAATCATAATTATCTATTTTAGCCATATACTTTCCATAACTAAAATAATCACTTATTCCATATCTAGATAAAACTTCACTTATACAAACCATAGTCATCATCTCTTTTTTTAGTTTCTATTATATAACAAAAAAAGAATTATTGCTAATTCTTTTCTACTACATACATAAAATTATCTTTATATACTACTATTACTTCTACTTCAGAATCATAACCCAAATCATATTTATATGATAATTTCATATTAAATACATGGGCATTATAAGGAGTATTATCTCCACTAATAGTATACTCTTTAGTATCATTTTTTATTACATCAACTTTTCTAACGTGAGGTAAATTTTGATTTCTCTTACCATCAGTATTATCCTCTAAGTAATTATATATTGTATTAGTAACATTTAATGTATAATTATCTTTGAAGACAGGAAGAACTAATTCAGATCCACCTACATCATATTTATTTGTCTTAGTATCCATTGTATATAAATCTATAACAAATAATTTAGCAACGCTTTCTGCATACTTATCTTTATCAATTTCAGAACTTGATAATATACTCTTTAAATTATTAAATTCGTTTTTAAATTCTTCAGAATCGTTTTCATTTAAACGCAAATTATAGGCAGCAATCTCATCAATACTCTTATTAGTTTCTTTTGTTTCCTTATTGTCATTATTTAATAAAATATAGTATGAACCAATTCCAATTAAAGAAACAACAATAACTACAACGATTATAAATATTATACTTTTTACTATATTATTATCTTTATTGTTCAAGTTTCTTTTCCTCGATTCTATATCCATCTTTTTTTATTAAATCATATACTATTATATTATCAGATATTTGTAATATCTTTTCTGCATATTTTCTCTTTTCTTCGATATAGTCATTATCGATAGTTTCCATGCCAAATATTCTACTCTCGTTCTTAGAGTTATTATAGTATAGTTTATTTGTTAAGAAATTGCCATTAGGGAATACTACAACATTATCATCCTTAATTTCAAATATATCATGTCCTAAAGCATAAGGATTATATATACCTAACATATTAGATATTGTTGGTAAGGCATCAATCATTCCCATCGGATAACTTATTTTGCCCTTAATCTTCTTATCCTTAGTCCATAGAATAAATGGAGTATTCTTATATAATTCATTCTCATAATAATCATATTCGATATAAGTTGGATCAGTTTCAAGTTTTTGTTCTCCGGTTGCAAAATCATAATTTACAAATAAACCAAATTGTTTTTTTGATAATTGAGCAGCATGATCGCCATACATTACAAATAATGTCTTATCATAATCTGAGCTACTTCTTACATAATCGAAGAATTCCCCTAAGCACTCATCAGCATAATGAACACTTTGAATATAATTACCAAATGTTGTAAAATCTTTACCCTCAAGATAATCATATACTATTTCCTCACCAAATTCATCCTTTAAACCCGTATGATATGTTACATCAAATAGAGTTGTTGGATCAACATAGTTATCAATATCAAAAGGTGTATGGTTAGATAAAGTTATAATTGTACCCATATAGTTTTTATAATCATTATCTTTACTCTTAACATTTTTATTTATATCATTAATAATCTTTTCCGATTGAAGAAAGAATGAATGATCGGATAATCCAAGACCAATTACTTCATCAATATCATAGTAATCTTTAGAATAGAAATCTAAATAACCTAAAGATTCATGCATTTTATTTCGATTCCACATACTTGCTTTATTACCATGCATACTGAAAGTATAATAATTCTTTTCCCTCAATAACTTTTCTAAAGTTACATAATCACGATCAAAGAAATTAACATTAACAGTTCCTGTTTGAGCAGGCATTAAACTTGTATTAAATGTAAACTCACTATCAGAAGAAGTACCAGTACTTACTTGAGGATAGAAGTTATCAAAATACATTCCTTCATGAATTAACTTATTTAAATTAGGAGTTACTTCCTCTCCATTGATTTTTAAATCGACTAGGAATGACATAACACTCTCTAAATGTAATACTATAACATTATAACCTTTAAACTTATTAGTATATTTATTATCACTCTTTGGAATAGTATTTTCAGCATAATAATCAACAAATTCATTTGCTGCTTCTTCATATCCAAATATTGAATTTACTTTACTCCTTATAGTTTGAAATAAATCATTTCCTTGATATACAATAACACCAAATCTTTCAACTACATATTCCCTATTCCATTGTTTAGAGAATCTACTAATATCTTTACCCTCTAAAGTAGAAATATTAAGAAATAGACAAATACCACCAATAATTGCAACGCCAAAGAATAGTTTTTTACTATCTTCAACTTTTTCAACAACTTTAATATAATCACGTTTCTTTAAATAAATATGAATTATCGTAAAACAAATTGGCATTAGTAAATATATGAAATGATATATCTTAAGTTTTTCAAATACAGCTCCACCAACTGTAGCAGTTTGACCAACTGTACCTAATAAGCTAAAAGATGCAAAAGAAGTAAAGAATGCATAATAAACTGTATTAATAACATTCATTATAGTAAATATAAGCATAATAGTTAAGAAATAGGCAAATTGTTTTCGTGGCTTAAATAAATATGCTATACTACCAAACAATAAAATAACAGCCAAATCAAAATATGTACCATCCATTGTTTTTAAATTACCAATCGTATAATATCTCAATATAGTACAACTTAAAACAGTAAATATGGTATAGTATATAAATTGACGATTATATTTTAAAAAGTTAATTATATTTGTATATATATATATAAGTAAAGTTTTATAATTAACATTTTTTAGTTTCTTTAGTAATTCATTAAATCTACTTTTCATATCATTACCTCTCTACTATAAACCATTATATCACATTAGAAATAATATTTATAGTAATTTATTAAACCACTTATTATAAATACAGGCAATAAATTTAATGTAATTTTACACTTGATTTAATCAAATATATTTGTTATATTATTAATGCAATGCAGGTGTGGTTCAACGGCTAGAATGCGACCTTGCCAAGGTTGAGACGGGGTTTCGACTACCCTCACTTGCTCCATTAGAAATTAAAACTAGGTAATATACCTAGTTTTTTTATGCCCATTTGCATCGCATTAATACTATTCATCCATAGCATTCAATTCCCTGTAAACTTCACTATTTTCCATTAGATAATCATGTTTACCAATACATTCTATTCTTCCATCTTTTAAGACAATAAGTTTATCTGCTACTTTCATTAAATCTTTATTATGAGTTATAACGATAAGAGTATGATCTACTTTTAGATCATCTAATAAAGATATAATCTTATTTGTGGTATTGGGATCTAGTGAAGAAGTAACTTCATCAAGTAACAATATTTCTGAAGTAGTAAGTAGTGCTCTAGCTAAAGATAACAATTGTTTTTGACCACCACTTATATTAGTTGCATCTTCCTTTAAAATTGTATTATACCCATCCGGTAAAGACATTATAAAATCATGTATTCCAGCTCTCTTACAGGCATCTATTTGCCTTTTTTTATTGGAATCAATTAGAGATAAATTAGCTCTTATACTCATATTAAAGATAAAAGTTTTCTGATTAACTATACTAATATTAGAATTATGAACATCTTTAGAATACTCATATATATTTAAATTATCTATTAGTATTTTACCTTTATCTACTTTATACATTCTGAGTAATAGATTAAATATAGTTGACTTACCGGCCCCCGTCTTACCTACTATTGTAGTTACTTCATTAGGATTAGCAACAAAAGAAATATTTTTTAAAGTTGGAACATTGCTATATTTAAATGAGACATTTTTAAATTCAACAACACCCATAATATTATCATTATGAATAGTTCCATCTAGTTTTAATACATTATTGCCATAATTAATTATTTCATTAATTCGATAAAGAGAAACTGATTCTTCTCTAATAGATACATCAAATCCCATTATATCATTAACCGATTCTCGAGCTTTATCATAGTAAGAAATAAGTAATAAGAACATTGATATAGGTAATAACCCTTTCATAAGAGATGCTATTAAAATAATATAGAGTGATATCTTACCTAGATCCATTATTAACCCAATTATCGTCTTTCTTGTAAAATAATATTTTCTCTTTAAGAAATAACTCTCTTGCCATCTTTTTCGATAACCATCCAATTTATTATTTAATTTATCTCCTATACCAAAACTCTTAATATCTTTAAGCCCAGTTAATATTTGTGATAATAATCCCGTTATCTTATCTGCATAATTTCTTTGCTTCTTAAAATAAAAAGTATTCTTATCATTACATCTTTGAGCAAAATTATAATATACTAGATTAATTATAATAACATATATAGCAACTAATATATTTTGTTTAGCAAATACAAAGTATATGACTAATAATCGAATTAGCTCAATAGATAATTCAATTATAAAAGAAGGTATTTCAGCAATATTAACAATATCCATATTAGAAGAATTAATAATCTTTCCAACAGATACTTTCTTTGAAAACTCTTCATCAAAGTTATATATACTATTTACAAGAGTCTTATGAACATCGACATAAGCTTCCTTAAAGAAATTAGCATAGCACCAATTAGTACAATAAGATCCAAGTTTGTTAAATACATATGTTAATCCTAACAACATAACAAAAAGAAAAGCTAATTCATAAAGACCATTAGTTACATTTTCAACAATCAAGGATATAAAATAAGGAACTAATAAACTAACTAAGACATTTATTAGATCAACTATTATAAAAGTAATTAGATATTTGTTTTTAAAACTTACTAAAGAAAAATAATCTCTTGTAATTTTAATATTTCTCTTAAACATAAAACCACCAATACAATTTTAGAATACATAAGTGATTTTTTCTTTACATTTTAAATATTAAATTTGTTAAGTTAATTGAGTGGTAGATAAATATAACAAGAATCACCTTTATATAATTCAACTTTATATTTACTCTTTATATGGTAATTAGTTGAAGGTATCCATTGTCTATCGATTCTATTTTCTAAATCTACTATATCTCTTTGATATCTTGATAATAATTTAAATTCAGCATATTCATTTTCTTTAATCTTATATTCCTCTAATTCAGGATAATATTTAGTAGATCCCAAATAGTAATTATGTAAATCTCCTTCTTTGGCATATACTCCATACATTCCTATTTCATTGAAAATATCATATATTTCCGTACTTTGTACTCTTTTATATAAATGTCTAATTTCATATAATAAATCATTTAGAGTTTCTGCACTAACATGGTAACAATATAGAGTAATACTATCTATTTTTTTAACTTCATAATCAAAGTTATATTTGCCTTTATTAACTGTAAAATGTTCTTTAGGCATTATTTTATAATTACCTACTCCTTTTCGACATTCTGTTGGAGTTATATTAAATAGTTGTTTAAATGCTCGATTAAAAGAAGTTGCTGAATTATATTGATATTTGAAAGCTATATCTATTATCTTAGCATCTGTATTTCTTATTTCTTCAAAAGCCTTACTTAATCTTCTTTTCTTTATGTATTCATTAATTGTCATATTAGTTAAAAACATAAATATTCTTTCAAGAATAAAAATATTAGTATTAGTTATTTTACTCAATATATTATAATCTATTTTGTTATCAAGATTTGATTCAATATATTCAATCATTTGATTGAGTAAATCAAAATTCATAGAATCACCACCAATGCTATTACAACAATATTATAGCATTTAATACTAGTAAATAATTATAAAATAATTTATAATTAATATAGTTATTAAAAAGGAGAAGTTATCCATGAAGCTAAGAGTTTTAGTTGATAATAATACTTACATTGATGAATATTATTTAGGAGAACCTGCTGTATCTTATTATATTGAAGACGAAGACACAAAAATATTATTCGATACAGGTTATTCAGATATATTTATATCAAATGCTAAGAAAATGGGAATTGATATTTATAATATAGACAAACTTGTAATATCGCATGGACATGATGATCATACAAAAGGGCTAAAATATTTTATTAAAGATAAAAAAGATATAGAATTAATAGCTCATCCATTATCTTTTTGTTATAAAGAAGATAAAACTGGATTATATATTGGTTCACCATTAAACAAAGATGAACTTAATGATAAGTACAATCTAAATTTAACTGATAAACCTTACAAAATAAGCAATAACATCTATTATTTAGGAGAAATACCAACTAGTTTTGATTTTGAAAACAGATATTCAATAGGAAAGACAATTATTGATGATAATAAAGAAGATGATTATTTAAAAGACGATACAGCAATTGCATATAAATGTAATGAAGGTATTTTTGTAATAACAGGATGCTCTCATAGTGGTATTTGTAATATCATCGAATATGCTAAAAAAGTATGTAATGATGAAAGAGTAATTGGTGTAATCGGTGGTTTCCACCTATTCGATAAAGATGAAAGATTATATAAAACAATAGAATACTTAAAGAATAATAATATTAAATTATTATATCCATGTCACTGTGTATCTCTACAAGCTAAAATCGAGATGGGAAAAGAATTAGAAATAAACGAAGTTGGCGTAGGATTAGAATTAAATATATAGAAAGTAAAAAGACAATTGTTAATAATTGTCTTTTTTTAAACATTTAAATCTTTTTCATATAAGTTTCTATAGAATTCACTCTTCTTAAGTAATTCTTTATGAGAACCACTATCAATTATCTTTCCATCATCAACTACGAATATCTTATCACTATCAATTACTGTTGATAATCTATGAGCAACAATTAATACTGTATACTCTCCCTTTAAGTTATCTATAGCATTTTGAATTTCACTTTGGGTTTCGTTATCCAATGCACTAGTAGCTTCATCAAATAGAATAATCTCCGTTTTCATTAATAGTGCTCTAGCTATTGCAAGTCTTTGCTTTTGACCTCCTGATAGTATTACTCCATTTTCTCCAACCATAGTATCATACTTTTCTGGCAATGACATTATAAAGTCGTCTATACATGCCATCTTACAAGCTTTTCTAATTTCTCTCATACTAGCATTCTCTTTTGCTAAAAGTAAGTTATCCTTAATTGAGAAATTAAAGATATATGGATTTTGCGTAATAATAGACATATTATCTCTTAGAGAATCACGAGTTAAATCATTGATATTGTGTCCATCTAATAATATCTCACCTTCATCAATAGAGTATAGTTTAGTTATTAAACTAAATATTGTTGTCTTACCGGCCCCACTCTTACCTACGAAGGCAACTTTTTGATTAGGATCAATTTCAAAACTCATATTATTTATTATTCCTGTATTTTCGTTATAGCCAAACTTAACATTATTAAATTCAATATGACCTGATAGTTTTTTAATATCTAAATCTCCAAATTTTTCTTTAGCAAATGTTTCATCTTCAATTACTTCATAAATACGATCGGAAGCAACAATAAACTTTTTATTAAATTCTGAAATCTGAACTACACCCATAAGTAAGTTTCTTATTTTTGGTTGATAATTATAAATAATTATAAAAGTCGGTATCGTTAACAATGAATGTTCATATAATACACATCCAATTACTATAAATATAAAATCAGTTAACGATCTTAAATTGCTTTCAAAATATTGATATATTCTTCTAATATTTAACATTTTAACTTCTTCATTAGAAGATTCAATAATCTTATCTGTAGTTTGTCTTAGAATATTATCGCTTGCATTTAATACTTTAATATCTCTAATACCTCTAACAAGTTCCCCAACAAGACCTGTTTTCTTCTCTTGAATCTTTTTTAAATTCTTTTGGACTTCATATTGTTTACTAAGTCTCTTTCTATTTATTAAGAAAATAGCAATAGAAGTTATTATGGCATATATGAATAAATATTTATTAAGTATGAATACAGCAACTAGTACTCCTACATTTGATATAACATAAGATAACCAATAAGTATATTCCATAAATAATCCAGAAATATCTCCCGTATCTTTATTTAATCGGTCAATAAATAATCCTGACGATGCTTTATCAATCTCTTTTATCTCTAAATTTAGAGTTTCTCTTGCTACAGCAGTTTGCAAATTAATGAGTGTTTTTTGATATACTCTTTGATAAAAGAACCCCTTAAAGAAATACATAATATATAAAACAAATTCTATCGCAAATACTGATAATGCTGTTAGTATTAACTGTGACATTAATCCATCAGTAATATTTAAGATAATCTTAGCTGATATTAAAGGTAATATTGCACCTATTACACCTTCACCAATACTAACTACTGCATAGCCAGCTAAATTGCCTTTAGCATCTTTTATGTACTTCCAAGTCTTTTTTACATTTTTCCAAAAATTTGATTTTTCTTTATTCTTTTTCATTACTTCAACTCCCTTATATTTTTTTACTATTTATTTAGAATATTTTCATCTAAATCAATAAACCCATTTCTACTCCATAACCATAATGGAGTATGAATATCTATAGGTTTATACTTCGTCCCTTCAAATAATTCATTCCATCTTTCAATTACAATAGATTGAACCTTTGAACTTTCTAGTTCTGAATCATTAATTAAACCTAATCTATGAGTAGATTTAATAACATGTGTATCAGGAGCTACTGTTAGATTTTCAATATTTTTATATTGAATTCCTGTATATTGCCAAATTACAAATAGCCAATAATTACAAATCTTAGTTCCTGATAAATATGGAAACTTCTTTTTATTTATATTTTGAATAAAATCCCTAATTTTATCGACATCATTATCGAACTCTATAAAAAGATTCCTGATATCCCCATCAAATAATTCAACAAAAGTCTTACAAAGAGTTAACCATATCTCTGTTTGTTTTTGACGCTGCAAAGCAACTTTATATTTCGTTAAAGCATATTGAACCTCTTCAAAACTCCTATTTAAGCACTCTTTTGGATCAAAGACAAATCTTGTCTCTTCATCATTATAAGTTTTATTTGCACTTTCCCATAAAGTATAAGAATTTCTCTGATAATTTAAAGCCATCGGTAAAGTAAAATATAGATAATTTTCTAAAGAAGATTTTTCTAGATGCGGATTTGCATCTTCCGGCATTACTTCTCCTCCAAGAACTCCTTTTTTCCACATAGCATATAAAATATCGACATTCTTTAATATCTCTTTTTTATTCATAATAACCCCTTTACTTTTTAGCTAAGAATGCCATAAATTGAGGTACTTCAACATTTTTAGTGTAATAATTTATATCTACTTCCTTAGCTTCTTCAACGCATTTTGACTCAGTGAAATCAATTATATCAAATTTAGCAGACTTTAGCAATTTAAAATGCATGGATGGAGATCCAACATAAAACTCCAATATTTCTCCATCATCTTGCCAAGCAAAAGATGAGAAGGTATGCTTTTCAAATGTATGATATTTTCCATATACATTATTTGCTTTGTCACTTTTAGAACATCCAATAACTCTTGCAATATCACCATCAATACTCTTTTCTTCTGATGCCCATCTTAGGGGATGCGCAACGGAAAATAAGAATAATCCATCACTATTTAAAACTCGATAAACTTCATTATAAACTTTATTTGGAGTTCCACTATAATGTACAGCTAAACTACTATAACAAAAATCAAAAGTATTATCATCAAAAGGTAAAGAATTCATATCACCTACTATAAATTCAATATCAGGATAAGACTTTTTAGCAATTTCAATAGAATTGCTAGATAAATCGATACCTACAATATTTTTAGGATCAGCTCCAAAATTTTCAAGTAAAACCGATTCTTCACCAGTTCCACATCCAAGCATTAATATTTTTTTGTCTTTCAAGTCAGGCATCATGCTCTTCATCATTGGTTTTTCAACAAAGCGATGTGAAGGTTTAAGTCCATTAATTATATCTTGTTGTCTTTTTAAAGCAAATTTATCATAATCATTTTTCATAGTAATCACCTACAATAATTATATCATTAATAAGCAATAATTACTTTATTATATCTCTCAATATTCTTTGTTTTACAATCCTACTTCCATTAATTTGTCCCGTACCTAAAGCTGATATATCAATGCCCGTTTCATACTCTAACCAATTTAAATATTCTCTTAAATACCTATTAAAATATATATCATCAAATAAACCTTTTTCATTTATAAATTCGTATCCTAAATGTTCAAAAAAGTTAAGATATAAACTAGATGGTGTATTAATACGGCAATTATTTTTTAATTTATTTATATCGAGATCAAATATTCTTCTCTCCATCTTTGTAACTGTTGTCTCTTCTGATTGATCTATTATCGTGTTTTCCGGTAATTCAGAATCTAATGTTGGTAAATCTATTAACTCGGTTTGGTACTCTCTTTCTCCTCTTGATTTATGAACTAATCTCTCAATTTCTAAGGCTTCTAAAAGAGTAATGTTTTCTACCACAATATTTTTATAATTATTTTTAAATACTTGTTTTAAATATACTTCCGGACATTCATCAATAAGTCTTGAAACAATATCACATGCTAATTTAGATGAATATAAATCAACATCGCCTTTAAATGGATAACCACCATACATACTAGCTAAATTTACTTGTGTCCATTTTAATTCTTCCCCCGTACCATAAGAACCAGTATAGATATATTTACCTGTTTTAGTAATATTGCTTATTCTAATTGGAAAAGGTCTAATTACTAAAATTGTTTGTAACAATCTTTCTGCAGAAATTCCTGAATCGGCAAGCAACTGAGTTGTTGATACATTTCTACTCGTTACATAAGGATAATTACCACTATGGTTTAAATCTAAGTCACAACCCTGAGATCCTTCCATCATAACATATTCAGATTCATTATCTAAATGTTTATAAAGACAATCTAACCAATCATCATTGGATAAAACTATAGCATTTTTAAAATCTTTAAAGAATCTTAACTTTTCATCACGAATAACTTTCTCTTGAGTAACAGCTCCACATCCTTTAAAAGTCGAACCGCTTTTTATATGCTCCCTTTCATATGCTTTATGTCTTTCTTCTATTAAGGGAGTCATCTCATGAATATATATTTTTCGATTTCCAACAATTTTCTGAACTCGCATATATTCATCTTTAAATACTTCCATATCAATTGCTGATCCTGGACCAATAAATAATTCTGTTTTAGGGTTAACTGAAGATACGGGAATATTGCGAAATACTATTTTTTTACCTCTATTATCAACAAAAGAATGACCAGCATTAGGCATACAATTGGTTACACTAGCACCTAAATTAATTCCTTCTAAAGTAGCTATCTCACCAATTACTTTAGCTTTACCACAAGAACCGGCAGCTCCATCAATTACGGAAATTACATTTCTTAACATATAAACTCCCCTAACATTAATTAAATATAATTATCTATTTTACTATAAATATTAAAAATTTGCTATAATATTAAAAGTGAGGATATTAGTATGAATAAAATAAACTATGAAAATATTGAACAATACATAAGAGAAGATAATATTTTAGGTGCTGGAAAAGAAGTAACTGCTTATAACTATGAAGATAAAGTAATAAAACTATTTTCAAACAATAGAACTTCTCCATATAAAATAATAAGTATTAATGGTATAGAAAAATTAAGTACTCTACCCCTAAAATTCTTTAATAAACCTCAAGACTTAATTATCAAAGATGGTATGGTAATTGGATATACTGAAAATAAACTACTAGAAAGTGAATTAGATAGAGATTCAATAGACTATGAAGGAATCAAAGAAGATATTATCATTTTGAGTGATAATGGATTTAAAATACAAGACTTATACTATAACTACATAATACATGATAATCATTTCTACTTTATTGATTTAACTAGTTATATGTACGTTCCTACTGAAGAAGAATTTTTAAAGAAAAACTTCTATAATAACAATATAAAAGAAATGAATATATTTCTAATTGGTTATCTTCTATTTAATGCATTTCAAGATAAATCTAACGGATATGAATTTACTAAAATATATAAAGCTAATGAATATCTAATACAAAATTGTGGAGATAATTTTTATGGAGATATAAAAAATCAGGCACTTTAAAAGATCTAAGAAATTAGATCTTTTATACTATCTTGTTCGTATCCTTAAATTCTTGCATTCATCAAGTTAGTAGATGAATATCTTTTTAAACCTAAATAGAATACTAAGAATGCTAAAGTAACCAATATTATACAACCAACAACATTGATTAATAACAATGTTGGATTAAAAGCTATTATTGCTTTTATTGGTATATAATTAACTATTCCAACCGGAATAATTGTAAATAGTAACCATTTAGTAATTCCCTTAAATATTCCATCCGGATATGTTGCAAAGTTAGTCATTAAACCATTACCTGATTCAGCAATCATATCGGCATTATTAAACCAAAAGCTCAAACTATTCAAGATAACAGAAATAGCTGTTATCATTAAACCTCCTGTTATAGAAAACAAGATGAATAGAATAAATCCTCTAATAGTAAATCCATATATAAAATAGACTATTATAGCAAATACCATATCACCTAAGGCTGACACTTCAACATCCGAAGTAATAGCTGATAATAAGATATTTTTAGGTTGAATAATATAATTGTCTAAAGAACCATTATTAATAGTTTCTGATAGATTAAAACATCTCTTAAAGAAAAAATGTGATACTCCATATGTCCCTGCTGCAAGTCCCCATAATAGAAGGACATCTCGAAAAGTATATCCCCCCATATCACTTTTAATGGAAAAAAGAACAACCCATTGAACAATCATACATGAATTATTCAATATCATAAATATAATATTAGAAAAGAATGTGATTTTATTAATCATTTCTCTCATAATAGCATATTTAAGTGTTAATAAATTAACTTTTATTTGATTTTTAACCACCGTTAACATTTATTCTCTTCACTCCCTTTCTATATATAATGTTTGCAATTAAAGATACAACAATAATATAAACTACTTGGGCAATTATTATTGATAAAGCTCTTGAATAAGAAAAATCAACAAACAATTTAGCAGGTCCATAACTAACTACATAAACTGGACTATAATTCAAAAATCCTTGCATTACTTTAGGAAAGTATTCAATAGGAAATATCGTTCCTAAAATAAGAATAAATTTACTATATAACCAATAGAATGGTCCTGAATCTTCAATAAAGAAAGAAAATAGTCCAATTATAATAATTAATAAACAACTAATAATTGATGCTAAAATTGCTACTAAGATAAGTATTAATATACTAATTATATTTAAATTTGGAAAAGATCCTAAAAATATATATCCAAGAAGCATTCCTAAAATAGTAAATATAATTCCTTTTACTATCATATCTCCTAAATGAGTAGATAGAGAATAACCAATATAATCATAAGGTTTATTTATGTTGTAAGCTATATTACCACTTTTAACATCATTACTTATCTTACGACATAATTTTCTACCACCTAAAGTACTCCAAAGAATCTCAGTAATAATTACATACCATGTCATTTGATTCATGTTATAGCCATTTATTAATTGACTAGGATCACTATAGAGATATTTCCATAAGTTAAATAGAATAAATAATATAATTGCATAACCAACAAATCCAAATAAAACATTCCATATATATTGGAAATTAGACATTATTTCGGTTTTTATTATAAATAAATACTTTTTCATGTTACTCCTTATTTTTATAAATACTACTAATAATATCCTCTAGTGGAGTATTAGATATATTAATATCAACTATATTATCAGGATTCAATAGTTTTAACGCATCAGTTACACTTCTCTTAGTAATATCAACTTCTATTTTAATGTTATATCCTTTATCCTTAAGAATTGTTATACCATCTTCATCATCTAGATTAACTTTTTCTCTCATCTTAGCATCAACAATCTTTTTGTTTAAATAATGATATTTTAAATTCTCCATTGAATCATCCATTACTAATTGTCCATTATTAATAATGATTACTCGTTTACATAGTTTTTCAATGTCAGATACATCGTGACTCGTTAATATTATTGTTGTCTTATATTCCTTATTCATTCGTTTAATTAAAGTTCTAATATTTTCTTTAACTACCGGATCAAGACCAATCGTTGGTTCATCTAAGAACATTACTTTAGGTTCATGAATTAAAGATGCAACAATTTCACATCTAATTCTTTGACCTAAAGATAGATTACGAACTGGAGTATCTATAAATTCTTCCAATTCAAACAATGCTTTAAATTCCTCTATCTTTTTATCAACAGCATAGGATGGAATATCATAAATAGCTCCAAAGAACTTAAAGTTATCGTATGGAGTTAAATGCGTCCATAATTGTTCTTTTTGACCAAATACTGTTCCAATTGCGTATGATAATTTCTTACGATCTTTCATTGGATCAAATCCTAGTACTTTAATAGAACCTGAATCAGGATTCAATATACTTGTCATCATCTTAATTGTTGTACTTTTACCTGCTCCATTAGGTCCAATAAAGGCAACAATTTCTCCTTTTTCTACTTCAAAACTAATATCTTTTACAGCTTCTATTGTCTTATATTTTGGTTTAATTATAGTTTTTAAACTACCTTTTAAACCTTTTTCCTTTATTTTTACTTTAAACTTTTTTGATAAATTCTTTACTTCAATTACAGCCATAAACATCACACTCCTACTATTTAAAATTATAACATACTAATTAGTAGAAAAAGATTAATGTGTAAACAAAAACATAGACAAATAATTAAGTCTATGTTATCAATGATTAAAATCCAAGTATGTCATTATTTGGTTAAAATAACTCACTCATAATGGTTATTGAGTCACTGACAGCATAGAAACAATTATAAAAATACATGACATAATTTTTCATATTACATCCTCCTTTATGCTCGTAACTCCAAACAAAAAGCCACGAACAAGATAGTTCGTGACTCCAATTATAATAATTGTGTAGGCTCTTCACCCGAGATAGCTCGATTAACTTATATCTCCTCACTTGAAAGCCATTATATATGAAATATTTAAAAATGTCAAATTCTCATGAGGAACTAGTCTAATTTTTTATCCGGATTATTATAAGGACTCATTACTTTTTCTCTTTGTTGTTTATATTTTTCTAAAGTAACTGTATTATTCTTTTTATCTGCATAAGCATATACGGGGGCTAAAGAATCTAACATAAGTTCTGCTGATAATTCACCATATTTTTCAATGCCATATTTATACTTGTTAATAATAAGTTGAAATAAATCATATGTTTTGTTAACAAAATATTCAAGAGGTTTTATTCCATCTAAATATTCAATTGCTATATCACTTTGTCCAGCCATATTATTAAATTCTTCAATGACTGATTCATCATTTTCTCTTCTAAAATCCATAATTGCTTGCTCGCCCATTGCAAAACTAAGTTCTCTACCAATAAATACTAGAAGAGAATCATATTCCATCGGAACATATTTAATACTATCAAGTATTGGTTTAACTTCATTATACGAATTAACATTAAAGAAATCACATAACATATCTTGGGTTATCATTTGATTAATGATCTCTTCAAATACAATATCTTTTCCACTAGTTGTACTTATATGATATTTATCTCCTTCCTTTTTATAATCAATAACAGAAGTAAATAATCCATGTTTACATAATATTTGATTATCTATATTAACATATTTCTTCTTTTGCATACCATAAGCATGATTAACTTCATGTAAGAAATAAGGAATATTTATTGTTGTACCAAAAGTATTAAAATAATCCGCTTCTTGAGTTGTACCCTTTTTATCATCAACAATTATAAAATTGGATTCTCCTACTACTTCCATATCTTCATTAAATATTGGATTATAACAATATACAGATCCTACGGCATTAGTACCATATATATTCTCTTCTTCATCTTCAATAATATGAGGATTATTTCCTTCAAAACACTCTTTCATTTTTTCATTAACAATACTCTGATTTAATCCAACAAAAGGAAAAATCGGAATACTATTAAATAATTCTAAGATATCATTCAATGCTTCATTCCCATACTTTTTAATCATTAAATTAATTGTTATCTCAATTGCTTTTAATATATTATCATCATATTGGTACTTACTTTTTAATCCTTGTAAAAACTCTTGTATCATACAATCACCTACTATAATTATATCAAATAATTTAGTTTTGTATTTATTTTCTAGCATATCAGTGTAAATATGATATAATAACAAATCAAGGAGGGATATCATGAAAAAATATAGCACGATAATACTTGATTTAGATGATACTTTAATAGATAATACTAAAGCTTCTAATTATGCATTTAAAGTTATTTCTGAGTATTTAGGTATTCCCTATCAAGATGAATTATTTTATGCTTTTTTACAGTTTGATTATGAATATTGGTACCGATGGGAACATAGAACAATGATAGTCCCTGAGCATCTTTATATTCAAGAGAACGTTGAAGAATTAAGAACTTATTTAAGATCAAATAGATTTTTTGAATTCTTCCATCTTCAAGATTTTGATCATGCTATAACTATTAATAATCTTTATTGTAGCAATTTAGGTGTTGATATTGAAAGTATTGAAGGCGCTAGAGAGATTCTTGAATATCTATACGATAAATACCGTCTAGCTATTGCAACTAATGGCCCATATAATGCCGCAACAAATAAATTAAACAAAGTTGATTTTAAAAAATATTTTACAAGTATATATTGTTCAGAAGTTTTAGGTTTTTCTAAACCTGATCACAATTTCTGGGATGCTCTATTTAACGATTTAAAAGAACCCAAAAGTAATGTTATATTTATCGGAGATTCCCTCACTACAGATATTGCTAGCGGAATTAATAATGGTTTTGATACTATTTGGTATAACCCACAAAATAAAGAAGCAGGAAATTTAATACCAACTTATGAAGTAAATAAATTATTAGAAATAAAAAGAAGATTATAATCCCCTATTAAATAATCTTCTTTTTTTTGTTCCTTTAACAAAAGTATCATTTATACTATTTATGCCATCAACATATTCAATAAGTTTTTCTTGAACACTGAACATTATACTATAGTATTCACTTTCAAGTTTTTCACGTTCTTCATGACTTATAGTTCTATCCATAATTGATTTTAGCATATCTAGACGAGAATGAAGCCCCATTAACATTTCTGCATCGCCAGGATTAATTGTAGCTATATATTGAATATAACATACAAGGTCTTCTAGACTAATATCAACTAATTCTTGTGTTTCTACTTCTCTACCTAATTCATCTTCAACAATAGTAGAACTATTTTCTAATGCTCCTATAGTATTATTAATACTCTCCATATTGTTAGTATAAAGTTCAACAAGTTCTTGTGATTGTCTACGCTTTTGTTTTTTTAATTTCTTTTTCATTTTAGCAACTTTCAATGATTGTTTAATTAATGGAACTAATAATTGAACACCATTAATTACTAAACCTATAGGTATAATACAAATAGCTAATGCAAGCATTGCAACTATCATAGCAGCAGCAATACCTAAGACAAGAGCAATAAGAATAGCGCAAAAAGCAAAAGCTATAACTTTTTTAACTCCCGCCAACTCTTGATAATTACATTTAACACTTATGTTTTTAAAACAATTCTTTATAAATTCTAACATATTTTCCCCTTCTTTTTAAAACATTCAATATCATAGCAAATAAATAATAAAAACTCAAGTTTTACTTGAGTTACTTATTATCATTAATAACACCATTAATTAAGTTTAAATCAGAAGGTATAACCCATTTAATATTTGCTTTATAGAATATACTTAATGGAATAATAGCTCCAGCTCTTGCTCCATCCATCCATTTAGGATTTCCTGGCATCAATTTATACAACTCTTCTAAACTTATATCATAGAAGACTTTCTCAGTTCCTTTGACATAATCATCTAAAGAAACCATATATTTATGAATTCCATCATTGAATAAAGTATTTTCTACTAAGTTAAATTTAGTTAATAATTCAAATCTTTCTTCTCCACCCGTAAATATTGCAGCATCATAGTCTTGATCAAACTTAACATCTTTAATTCTTTCATTAACAAAATCAACAATAGTTTCTACTTTATCTTTACTAGATTTATCATTAATATTTAAAAAATTATTTAATATATCAGCAACACCAATTTCCAACTTATCTACTTTTACAATTTCTTCTTTAGCAAAAGTTACAAGTTCTGTTGTTTTTCCACCCATATTAATAATTAACACTTTTTTGCCATCATAATTATTTTCCATAGCTTTACCTAAATAATAAGCTTCAATTCCATGACTAATAATATTAAAATGTAAATCAAAAGTATCATTAAATAATCTAACTAACTCACATTTTCTCGCATAACTTAAGTTTCTAAATATACCTGTAACAAAGATATGGGTATTTTCATAGTGCATATCATATTTAGATTTTAAATGTTCAAAATAATCTATTAATTCTTGACGATTAACAGCACTTATTCCATTTTCTGAATCAAAATTATTTTTAAAATAAATCGAATGTTCTTCTAATAGATTTAAACTATCTAAGTAACTATATACTTTAATTGTTGAAGAACCTAAATCAATATAGTATTCCATAATAATCACTCTTTTCTAAGTTCATTATACAAAAACAAAATAAAAAAGGGAATAGATATTTATTAAATATTACTAATCCCCTTATTTCTACTTTGTTCTTCTATTATCTTATTAGAATAGCTTTCAACTACTTTATCAAAGTTCATCCCTCGACATAAAAAGTCTACTAGAATACGACTTCCCTTATTATTCTTTATTTCAATACCATGCATTGAACTATGCATAGAATTAATTGAATAGTAGCCACTTATACTAACCTCATCATCATTTGCATACATACAAGCAATATCTGTAAGTATTTGTTCACTTAAGACATCGCTTTGATCTAAAGTAATATCCGTTTTAAAATGTCTTTCAAATCCATCATCTAACATTATTTCCATATAACACATATTTTGTCTTGTTTCTGGATCTTTATCATAATCAATTAATATTTTACCAGTAACTTCATCATATGACATAAACTGTCCAATATATTCAAGTAATAATTTAGATTTCTCAGGAGCTATCATTTGAGCTTCTATCTTTTTCATAATATCACCTACACAATTAACTTATATGCTTTATCTCTTAAAGTTCTCATTAGAGGTATATTATCTTTTTGGAATCTTTCAATTATATCTAAATTATCATCTAATCTTTTTTCAGCTTCCATTTGCGCATCTCTAAGGCCTTCTAGATTCTTAGGTTCTAACTTTAAATTATTCCAAAATATCTTTTCTTCTGATGGAGTATTAGCATGATTAATCAATCTAAACTTACTTTCTGATCTAATACCATATTCATTAATAATATCTAAACTATCTTTATCTTTAAATTGATAGAATAAATTATCTGTTGGATCATAAGTAATTCTTTTACTTCCATCACTAGTTAATATTATTAAATGATTTCCATACTTTCTTGCTATTTTCTCTTTTCTCTTAGACTTTTCATCATTTCTTTGTTGATTGACAACAAATTGGTGAGTTAATACTTCAACATTTAAGAATGCATCGACGACAAAAGTTCTTAAAGCCTCATCTTTCTCAATATCTTCAAATGCCTTATCTAAGTACTCTCTAATACTTTCCTTATCTTCTTGAGTATAGTTTTCATATCTTCTTGTATAAATCGGAATAGATGCTGTTGGATATCCACAATAATTTAATATATCCTTTAAAGAATTTGCTTTATGTCTACATAGTCCACATCCATTAAAGATATTGGCTAATTGAAATCTTCTTCCTTCAAAAAAAGATTCCTTTTCATTATTAAAAGTTCCATCTATTGATAAATAACCTTTATCATATAAATAGTAAAATGATTCACATAGACTAGCAAGAGATTTCATATCTAAAGTATTCATAAGATTACTATAATTACTTAAGAATAAATTATAGTCTTCTTCTAAATCAATATAACTTTTCGTAAAATCAATTCCTCGAGATTGTTTCATATAAGTAAATCCCATACAGTTCATTACATATAGTAGCATAAGAGAATAATCAATTATAGGAATGGAATTAATAATAGAAAGAGAAAATGCAGCTACGGCATTCATACCTAAAAAACGTTTTATTGGATAATATTTTTCCGTTGGCAAATTCCCTAGTATTTTTCTTAATCTTTCGTCTGTCATAGCTAACATGCCTTACTCATTGGTCTTTTTTCTGATTCATAAGTATAAAGATCTTTATATGCCTTCTTAGCATGAACTACTCTTAAATAATTATCTTTAATAAAGTTTTCTCCATATTCATCAGTTTCTCTTTTATAGATAATTCCTAATTTGCCAATAATATCATAAACATCGTCACCATATAGACTACTTAATTTAATAAATAATTTATCAGTAAATCTTTCACTTAAAGTATCGCTTCCCAATTGTTTTAATACTTGTTCATCAGTTAAAGTATTACTATTAGGTATAATTCTCCTACCAACCATAGTTGTTAATTCTTGGAAAACTGGATGATAAGTAAAATTAGATAAGAACTTAGTTGATCTACCAAATACATGTTTTTCAAACTTTTTAGTTTTCATTGGTCGATGTTCTTTTCTACTAGCATAATTAATGCTTTCGGTCATATCATAAATAATACCATCTTCGATAAGTCTGAATCCTTTTTCTAGATATCTATCTTCATAACTGGTTTCTTCTCCATAAATACCTTTACTTAATAAATGATCTTTCACAATATTTCTAGTAGTCATTAAAGAAATTGAAGAAACATTAGTAATTATTTCTTTTAACATAAAGTATTTAAGTTCTGAATCAGTTAAATCTTTAGATAATACAATTCTTGTTTTATCATTAACATTCATTGATTTCTTGCCATTAAATACATCAAGAAGATATCCAACTTTCTTAATCTTTAATACTTGAGATAATACTCTTTTAAAATTAGTATTTTTAATATATCCCAAAAGAGTTCCATAATAGAAGAAATCTTCTAAAGCATCGAAAAAAGTTTTTGATAATCTTTGATCTTCAAATCTAATTTCTTTCTTTAATATTCTAAAAACTGCAGGTACACTAGGGACCTTCGCCCAATTATATTTCATAATAACAACCCCTTTTTTTAATGTGCCCTATTATACTGCAAATTAATAAATTTTGCAAATTTTTGCCTGCAAAAAGAAAAGATATCAATAAAGATATCTTATTTTTTATGTAATATTTGATATTCAGGACAACTCTTAATTAAATCAGAATGTTTACCTCTTCCAACCATTTTTCCCTTATCGATGACAATGATATCATCAGCAATCGCCATTAGTTCTGGTTTATGAGTTATCATTAATACCGTATGGTTCTTACGAAGATTTTGGAATATCTTCACTACTTGTTCACTTGTTTCTACATCTAAAGAAGATGTTACTTCATCAAATAATAATACTTCTGATTTAGATAAAAGAGTTCTTGCAAGAGCTATTAATTGCTTTTGTCCTGTCGAAATGTTTTCAGCGTCTTTTACCATCTTCGTATTATATCCGTCTTTTAAGCTCATAATGAAATCATGAATTCCACATATTTTACATGCTTCAATTTGATGTTCATGATTAGAATCTACTAAATTGAAGTTTTCTCTTATACTCATATCGAAGATAAAAGGTTTTTGAGTAACAATTGAAACATTAGATGCATATACTTCTTTACTATAATCATAGATATTTATATTATCCAATAGAATACAACCTTTATTTACACGATAAAGACGAAGTAATAATCTAAATATCGTTGATTTACCAGAACCACTTTTACCAACTATAGCTGTAAAGGTATTCGGTTCAATAGTAAAGTTAATATTAGTTAAAGAAGCCTGTTTTTCATAATTAAAATATACATCTTTAAATTGAATATGTCCCTTTATATCATCCGTATTATTATCCCCATATTCAATCATATTCTTATTTTTATAATTCAATATTTTATGAATTCTTTCAACTCGTATTGCTTTTCCACTTATCGCTTCTAAGGTTTTAAATAGTTTTATTAATTGGGTTTGAATATTACCATAATAGCCTATTACTAAAACTAGAGTTGCTACATTATATTTTTGATTAAAAATAAGAATTATTAATACTAAATAGACAACACTTTTACCAAAACCAAATAATTCGGGAATACTAAATTGAACTCGATCTTGATATACTCGTTTCTTAAAGTAATGTTCTCTCCATTTATTCTTATTTTCTTCTAATAAAGATTCAATATCGCTTTCCATATTGAAAGCTTTTATCTCTTTAGTTCCATCAATTACTTGTCCCATTATACCAGAAACTTCATCTTGACTTATTCTTTGTTTAGCAAGTTCATCATTCCTTCTTTGCATATTGTAATCAAGACATATCATTGAAATTATAAATACAATGAAAGTAAAGAAACCAACAATAATATCTACTCTAAATAATATAATAATAGCTATTATAATATTAATGAGAGATGTAATTGCATCAAAGAGATTATCCGGTACTTGCATAGCTGATCCAACATCATTGTATGATGTATTAACAATGAAAGGTACAGATATTTCTTTAGTAAAATTTTCATCAAAAGTAGTTACTTTATCTAGCATTAATTCTTGTAGTTTATTATGCGTATAAATAGAATTTTGAGCATAAGCTTCAAAATTATAATGATGTAACATAACATACATGATTGCACATAGAATATAAGCTAAAACCATCTTTATTGTTAGCTGATAATTTCCTGTCGATGCTACATCAATTATCTTTGATGCAACTAAAGGAATTGTTAAAAGTGAAAGACTTCGCAAAAGAGCAGAAAAGAATAAATGAAATAATAATGATGGTTTACAAGCTCGCAATGAAAAGAATTGTTTTACAATACTATAATATCTCTTAATCATTGTCAAACACCCCAATTCTACTTGGTGACTTACGTGATTGTAAGTTTTGATAGATTTCATTTCTCTCAATTAATTCTTTATGGGTTCCAACATCAACTACTTTACCCTTATCAAGAACAATTATACGATCCGCTTCCTTCATAAGTTCAGGTTTCTTTGTTATCATAATAATTGTATGATCATCTCTAATCTTACTTATTAAATTAGGTACAAGTTTTGCTGTATCGGGATCTAATGAAGTTGTAATATCATCAAGTAATAATATTTCTGCCTCAGTAAGAAGTGTTCTAGCAATACTAATCATTTGCTTTTGCCCACCAGAAATATTACTTCCATTCTCTCTTAAAATAGTATTATATCCTTTAGGTAAACTGCTAATAAAATCATGAATACCAGCAGTCTTACAAGCTTCTATTTGTTTATTTTTATCTTTACAAACAAAATCTAAATTCTTTCTTATACTCATATTAAATATAAAAGGTTTCTGATTAATAACTCCAATACTAGATGTATAAGTTCCATTGTCATATTCAAATATATCGATATTATCTAAAGTAACAAGACCGGAAGTAGGTTTAAATTGTCTAAGTAAGACATTAAATAACATACTCTTACCAGCCCCCGGTTCCCCAACAATAGCAACGACTTCATTATGGTTGATTTTAAAACTTACATTATCTAATATCGTATCTTTTTTTATCTTTAATGTAACATCTTTAAATTCAATAGATCCAAATATATCTTTCGTATCATAATTACCAAATACTATTTTCTCCGACTTATAATTTAATATATCATTTATTCTTCTAACTGATATATTACCCTCACGAATAGCAGTCGTAGAATCAATGAAATAAGATACATAATCAACTAAATTCTCATGATAAGAAATAACAAGTACTAAGAATGCTATATCTATATAACCTAAAGCAAGTAAACTAACTAATAATAGATATAGTAAGAATCTAAATCCATAAGTAATAAACTTAGAATCATTATCTCTCAATGTATAATAATGTCTCTTTATTCCATAGTGCTTAGTAAAATTCTTTTGAATATTATTAAGTTTAATCTTTAATTTATCTAACATATTAAACGTCTTAATCTCTTGTAATCCTGATACTATTTGAGTTAAAAGTGTACTATATCGATCATCATCACTTATACTTTTACTATAATAGATATCAATTAATCTATCAGCATTATTTCGGAATGCTATATAGAAGAATGTAAAAACAACTAAAATAAGCGCAACAAAGACATTATTAACCGCTACTATTATTAGAACCATAATTACTTGAAAAGCACCAAGTAAGAATTCACATATCTCATCATTCATATCACCAACCGTGATAATATCCCCATTAATCGTATTCATTATTCTTCCCTTAGAAAACATACGAGAAAAATTACCATCGACACTTAATAACTTATTAAATACCTTACTAGTCAATTTATCATAACAATAACTAATATTATAACCATATACTTTATAATTAGCATATAAGGATATATAGTAAAGTAAATAATCTACAACAAATAATATTAAATAAAAATATGTCATTTCTACATCATTTACTGTTAAATACTTAATAATAAGTGATGCAAATAAAGGTAATAAGAGTTCAAATAATTTATAGAAAAAAGCAGTAATCATATTTATTACTAAATATAATTTCTTGATTTCTGCTAAACTTAAATACTCTTTAATAAATTTAAAATATTCTTTTATCATACTTCAAACTCTCCTACAATAATCATTATAACATAAAAAAAAGAAGAATAAATATATTATTCTTCATTAATTTTAATATTATTTATCTCTTCTTGAAATCTATTTATGAATAGGCCGATTTGATAACCATCGACAAAGCCATGATGAGTCATAACCATTAAATTCATGAATACACGATCACCCTCAAATCTAAATTTATCCCATATAAATTGAGGAATAGTTATACTATTATCAAATGGGGGAACGCAAGAAGTAAAAGAATACCAAGGCTGACAAGATTGCCAAAAAGCATCTTGTTCATGAACACAAGAACTTTCCCTAGTAGTTTTAAACTTATTTAATCTATCTTTATAGTTCTTGATGAATAGATCTAAATCTTCAACATAATCAATATCAAAGAAGCCAATTAAATCATCATCTAACTTTTCGGTAAAATTTGGATGAATTACATCATAATAAATAAATTTTCCATCTTCATAGCGCATTTTAAAAGTATCTAAAGTATTTACTACCTTACTAATATAATAAGATATTACACCATATTGAGTATCTTTTAATTTACCTAATTTATATAGATTCGTAATATCAATATTAGTAGTTACAAAAGAAAAAGCATTAGCTCTACTATTATAATGATGAAACAATTCTTCCCTTTTAAAATCTTTAATTTCTGTACGCATATAATCACCAATTAATATTCTATCATACTATTATCTCATTTGCATATATTTATAATATGGTTTAAAATCTAGTCTATTCAAAACGAAGGGAGAAAATATATGACATTAATACCAAGAAGTGTAATTGATACAAAGAAGAATACACAGAATATAAACTCAAGAAAAAAATATGTATTAAAC
The DNA here is from genome assembly GCA_964551965.1 of uncultured Muribaculaceae bacterium. Lineage (GTDB taxonomy): Bacteria > Bacillota_I > Bacilli_A > RF39 > UBA660 > CAG-582. The sequence continues at coordinate 8,260 of CAZKFB010000003.1, read as the reverse complement.
TTTCTAGATACTAGTCTCGATGAAAATCAAATTGCATATTTTACCAATTGCATAAATAGATTAAATGCTTTTAGATCAATTAATGCTCAAAACTATAAAAGTAAAGAAGAGCCAATAATTAATAGAAGAAGTATTAATACTGAAGAAGTTAATTATTCAGAAAGAGAAATCAAATGTTTTATTATTTTACAAAACGCTTCTCTATTTAGTCCAATTGAATATAAAGACTTATATGATAAGTATATAGCTCAAGAAAAAGAACTAAAACAAGTAGTTTAAGATACTAATGTATCTTTTTTTATTTTCTAATTTATATTATAATTTATTTAGGGTGTTAATATGTTTAAAGAATATAAAGAGTTACTGAGTATTGAAAATGTATTAAAAGATGCCTACAATTATGAATTCAATGGGGATATGAAAGAATTACTGCAAAAAGACTTTGTTGAACTTGAAGGTAATGGAGTCGACGCCCTAATGTGGTTTAACTATGAGGGAGAGAGATACTTATTTAAACCTTTAAAAGATGCAAAGATAAATGTATGGGGCGAAATCCTATCTTCTTATTTAGCAGAATACTTAGGTATACCTCACGCTGAATATCGAATAGCATCTTTTAATGGGCAATTAGGAGTAGTTACTAAATCAATTATTAAAGGAAAAGAAAAACTAGTTCTAGGAGCCGAATTATTTCAAGAATTCATGAATCAATATCCCTATAAGAATAAGAAAGAGATATTGATAAAAAATAAGTTATTCCGATATCTATATGATATTCCTGACGATTTCTTAAAGCTTAAAGCCTATGATCGAAAAAGATACCTGTTTAATTATTTAAATAACTTAGATTGTATTCAATCAATCGTATTTAACTTTAATGAAATTGAAAGAACAGATAAAGAAAGAATAATTGAAGGTTTAAGAAAAAATCTTATATTTGATATAATAACTATGCAATATGATAGACATCCTAACAATTGGGGTATTATAGCAAACAAGAATGTTAGATATTCCCCACTTTTCGATAATTCCACATCTTTTGGTTTAAACTACCCAAATATGGAAGAACATATAATGGAATTTAATAGAAATATGATGACATATTATAAAGATGCTCTAATTAGAGGATTAGATCCCGAAGAAAATCGAAAAGACATCCTATATCGTGCTTTTCCAACATTAGTTGTCGATACGGAAGACTCGATAGATCCAATGAAAAAAATCAAGAAAAAAATACCTGAAGTTCTTGAACATTATTTAAGAGTTTCCGATAAAGAAGACAACGAAATAGCTATTCAAATGATATCTTCCGTATCTTCCAATTTAATTGAAAAATTAATAAGACAAGCTGAAGCAGAAAATTATATGGAAATGGATAGCACTACATTTAATTATATATTAACATTATTTGATAATCATTTAGAAATCTTACAAAGCATTATTGAAACATACAGGAGGAAGCAAGATGGAGTTACAAGAAGTAAATGAATACAAACAATTTAAAAGATTATTAGAAAATTTAATAAATTCCGGAATAGAAGAATATTATGCATTAAAATTTATTGAAGAAAATATTGATATATTGACTTCTAAAGATGAAGATCAAGAATATGATGTAAATAATTCAATCTATTTCCTATTAAACAATCAAGATGTATATGGAGTAGTATATGTTAAAGGAAATGCATATTATTGGTCAAATTATATTAATGGTTATCTAACTAAATTAAGAACTATTAATGAAAAAGATGAAGACTATCTTCAATCGTCAGACTTTGTTGTTGAAATGATAATTAATTTTGCCAATAGTGAAAAAATAAAAAGAATAATACCAGAAATAACAACATATTCCATTGAAGAAAAATTAAGAACACTTAAAAATCTTGGTTTAAATGAAAATGGATATCATATAAAATAAAAAAATCTTAAGATTAACTTAAGATTTTTTATTGTCTTAATAAACGTCTTTCATCTTCAGGTATTAAGTTTGGACTAGTCATAAAATATTCATATAGAACACCAAACGCATCTACTATACTCACATCTCTACTAGTAGCGAATTGTCTTAATATATTATCACTAGTTATTAAAGGTTTATCTAAAGAATCATCTATTTCCCATACTATTTCATAAGATTGTAATCCCGAAATAAGACTCATTAAACAATGAACAGGATGAGATAGACTATCCATATGATCTCCTTCAACAATAGATTCTAATACTCTAAGATAATCTATTGGGGTATTACACTCTTCACTTTCAAGTAAATTAGCATGCAATTGAGATATCTTATAAGCAAAATAATTATTAAAGCATTCAGTTACAGCGCTTCTCTTCTTGTCTATACTTAATGAATGATAATCTTTTTCCATTAAAGCAACATTTATAATATGGTAAACATCTCTAGTAGTAAAATCCATCATAATACACCTCTTAGTGAATTACTATACCAAAAAAAAAGTTACAATTCAATAAAAAAAAGATCTTATGATCTTTTTCTCTTAAATAATCCTTTTAATCCTTTAGGCTTATCTTGTTTTTCTTGTTGTTGTAATTCTTGAATGCCATATTCTTCCATTATTTTATCTAATGGTACATTTCCATAATTAGCAACATATTTAATTACACATTCTTCAACAACTTCTAGCCCACTATAAACTTCATCAGTAAATGTCATATATCTACCGTTTGGTTTTATTCTTGTTAATAGTTGTTGTTGATCAAAATAATCTAATAAAGTAAAGTCTGTCCCTCTAACTTTAGTATTTAAGACATTAATTGATCTTACTAAATCTTTATATTTTAAAGCTCTTTCATATGTCATTTGTTGATCTAAAGCATTAGATGATAAACTTTGAACCTCCATTGGATCTAGTGTTTCTTCAGCTTGTTCACTTATAGATTCAATATTTAATCCTGTATCAGGTAATTTACTTAAAACATCATCTAAGTAATTTAAGAATCTTGAATCTTCTTGAGGTATCTCAGCAAAAGTATCCCTTACTAACTTCTTTTGTTCTTCAGACATATCTTCGGGTCTTACTAGCTCACTACCTTGTTCTTCTTGAGTTTTATCTTTAGCAATCTCTTCAGCTGAAGTAGATTCTACAACGAAATTAGTTCCGACACTTGCTGCTTCTTCATAGAAATGAACATCTTCTTTTGCAACTTCTGATTCTTCAACAGCACTTGAAGCTTGTATTTCTTCAGATGAACCTTCAGTACCCATCTCTTCTTGAACAGTTTCTTCTTTAGCTACAGTTCCTTGTTCTTCAGGAGCTTTTACTCCACCCATTGCATTAGCAAGTAAAGAATTTAAGTATTCTTCACTTGATCCACTTCTACTCATAAATGCTTCATATAGGCTTTCTTCTTTTTTTACTTCTTCTTTTGGCTCTTGTACTAATAAATCTTGTTGTTCTTCAGCAACCATTAATTCCTTTGATTGTTCTTCTTGAACTAATAGATCTTTAGATTGTTCTTCAGTAACCAATAAATCCTTAGGTTGTTCTTCAGTAACTAATAAGTCTTTAGGTTGTTCTTCAGTAACCAAAAGATCATTATCAGCCGCAGCTACTATATCAGTACCTTTATTAAATTCTTCTTCCATTTCAGCAGCAGCTTTAACTAAATCTTCTACTTCAACAACTGGAGCTTCAACATTAAATTCTATACTCTCATTATATAAAATAGATTCATCATCAAGACGTCCATAAATATCATCAAATAGTTCATTTGTTTCTTTATTAATGTAAGCAGATTTAGTCTTTGTAGTTCCTAAAAGAGCATCTCTAAGATTTTTCTTAAATAAATCCTTATTAGATGGATCTATAGAAATCATACGTTGTAATATTCTTAAATCACATTCAACTAAAGGCTTATCTTCTGCTAAGCATTTCTTTCTATATTCAAGAATAGTTTCTTCTCCATTCTCGATTTTTTCATTTCCATCATTATTGATATAATCTATTGTTGTAGAGAATAAAGCATAAGAAATTTCACCACATAAAATACGAGAAACTCTAGCATCAACACCATCTATTTGAGAAAAGTGTCTATCATAACCAATATAATCATTAACTCTAGGATATAGTATATTTGGTTTGTCAATTAAATTTATTATAGGTAGAGGTAAATCATTAATTAGATTAACAACTCTTTCCATATCAGCAGCATTAATACTAATACGAATACTATCTGTTAATCCCTCCTCAAAACGATTAAAAGATGGTATAGTAATACAATTGTCAATTCCATTATCTCTTAAACAAGTATATATAGAAGTTAAAACTTTATATATCTCTTTACCCTTTACATTTAATACTAAAATAGTATCTAAATTAGTATTACCTTCTTTATAAAACTTATTAGAGTTATAGGAAAATTCACGCGTTTTAGGATTAAATGCTGCAGCTAAATATTTTTTAGCAGCTAATGCATTGTGGCCCATATTATTGAACTTACAAAAATCTATATATGCAACTTTATCATAGAAATATTTGAAGTCTTCTTCATCTCTTTTAGATTTATTATTATAAGAGTAAGCAAATAAATCCTCAACTTCCTTTATACCTTTATTAGCAAAGTTACAATTACATAAATACTCCGTTATTTCATCAATATATTCTGCTGATGATGATTGAATAATACTTTTTCTAATTTCATTAATACGCATACGTATACCTCCTATACCTACCTACTATCATGATTATAACATAAAAATCGAGTTAAATTATTAAAATAATAAAAAAAGACACTTACTTGTCTTTAATTATATATCTTTTTGTTCAAGTCTAATCCCAATAATTGAAGTTTTATTGATATAAACTTAATATCAGAATCTGCAATACCTATTTCTTTAAGCTTTTTCTTATTTAAAACCCATAAATCTCCAACTGTATTAATATTGTTTTCTTTTAATATTTTATTAACTTTAGGGTCTAACTCTAAAACACTAATATCTTTCTCTGCATGAACATTCTTTTTTGCCATTATTACACCCTCTCACCTTTTATGTAAAATATTACAAATACATCTATATTATAACATCTTTTATAAAAATAAGTAAGAAAAAAAGATATTAAAATATCTTTTTATAATAATGCTATCTTCTCATAATCGTTTGGATCATAAGGAACACGACTAACTACTTCACTTACTAAATTATTAATTGAAGATAAACAATTAGCAACTATTCCATTATCTGCTTGAATCTTAGCAAATACGCCTGCTTTATTATATGATTCACTAGCTTGTTCAATTTCTTCACTAGTTAAATTCTTAGAATCTTTTATAGCTTTTAAACATAAGGCAGCTAAGTATGGAGATACCCCTATACTCTTTTGTTCATCAGTAGCTCCATAACTAGGATTTCTCATTCTTAATAGAACTTGAACATCTTCCGGATTATTCTTTAGAGCACTTTTTAATACAGGATTATGAATATCGTTCAATTTGCTATCAAGAGAAGTTTGACGTTTTTCAATTTCTTCATCTTCTTTTCTTATTCCTGCACTTACACTTTCAATTAAGTTATTCATATTGAATGAGTTCTTCGACAATGGTCTTAATATTTGAACAACTTTAGCTTCCGGAGTATTTTCCGAGTCTCTCATTGTTGTATCTAAAGCTTCAATTAAACCTCCACAACCAAGTGATTCTATTTTACTCTCTAATTCTAATACTCTTTCAAGATTATTATTTATAGTATCAATTGTTTCTTTTAAACGTAATATTTCTTGTTGAATACTATTTCTTCTTAAAATATTTCTTGTCTCATGAGCTTCTAATTCTAAAGTTCCTATTTTAGCTTCACAAATAGATAATTTTTCATGACTCTTCTTACTTGAATATTGAATTAATTTCATATATTCTCTAAATACTTCTAAATTATCTTGAATAATACTCAAATACCAACGGAAACGATTATTAACATCCCTATTGGCTTTTAATTCATCTAAATGCAATAATCTATAAGAACGCAAATATTGTTCTGCTAGTTTAATCGTATCTGAATGACTTAATAAAGTATAAATAGTATCGACATAATCACCATCGACAGTCATATGTCCATCTTCATTAGATTTAACCGCACTGCATCCAAATAATCTACTAAAGTCTTGAACACCTTCACTCAATATAGTTCCACATACTTCAATTATTTGATCGCTTTCATTTAAAGAAGCAACTATTGCATTCATATAATGGTTAAATTCTCTAGTCTTAACCATTTTTAAGATATTATCTAATCTATTTGTAGCTTTAGATAATCTTTGATAACGGAAACTATCCATACCAGCAAATTGATTATTTCTTTTCTTTTCTTCTAATACATCTAATTCTTTTTTATAATTTTCATAAATAGTTTCTACATCAGGAACAACTTTATTAAACTCTTCACTATTAGAATAACATTCACTTAATATTTTAAATTCACAATCAAATTGTAATACAGTCAATAAACCCTTAATTAAAGAATTATCGCTTCTACTTAAGTTCTTTTCTTTAACTACACTCTTTATCTCTTGTATTAATTTTCTATATGCTGAAAGTCTTGAACTACTGTCCATCGTTATCTTCCTCACTCTCTTGTGAATCATCATCATTGTTTTCATCCAATGATAATAAAATGTCATCTATTTCTTCAAGTAATTCTAGTTCATCTAATACATTGTCCATATAATCACTCCTATTATAATTCTAACATATTTGAATAGTTTGTTAATTATTTTTATAAAGCACTTTACATCCCATATAAATATAAAAAGTAAATTACTTATTTACAAGATTATAAAATATGCTATAATTTATATATAATAGGAGGAAAGAATAATGAGGGAAGAAGTAAAAACACTAATAACAGAAGCTGAAGCTAATGTTACTGAATTTGAAAAGAATATATTCGTTAATGATCGTGGTTTCTATATGAATGCTAAAACGATGATTGATGACATGATTGAGCAAATAATGCTTATTAAACAAACTGCTGAATTAGAAGATTATAATGAAGAAATCTATAATGCTAATAAAGCAGATTTAAATTTCATTATTGATACTGTTAAACAATTAAGTGATTTAGTAAAAACTAAAACTATTCATATAATTGTTTCGGGAAAAGGTAACTATCGTGTTCAAGTCCTAGGAGAAAAAGAAATTGCAATTGATATGAAAGATAATAATATCGAAGAAACTAATGAAGTTAGATTAATTAAAGAGGAAACTACAAAACAAGATACTATTGATGCAAATGCAATTGATGATTTTCTAAATAATAATTAAAAAGACTAGTTATAATAGCTAGTCTTTTTATTTGCTTAAATATTCTCTTAATACTCTCGATAGTTCTTCTCTTTCAATAGGCTTAGCTAAATAATCATTAAATCCTGATTCTAAGTATTGCTCTCTCATACCTGAAATAGCATTAGCTGTTAAAGCAACTACCGGTATATTAAATCCTGATATTTCTTTTAGTTTTTGTAATGTTTCTACTCCACTCATTCTTGGCATCATATCATCAAGTAAGATTAAATCATATTTAATACCTTCATTGATTTTATCAATACATTCAAAGCCACTTTCTACGGTATCTGCTGTTATATCAAAGTTAGATAGTAACTTAGATGCAACACGTAAATTAATTTTATTATCATCGACAATTAGAACTTTTTTAGATTTGAAGTCTATCTTCTCCGGTATTTTAGATTTATTCAGTATTTCTTTAACAACAGATTCTTCCGTTTGTTCACGAGCAACTATTTTTTGACTTAAGTATACTGTGAATTTAGATCCTTCTCCATATTTACTTTGAACAATTATCTTTCCACCCATCATTTCAACAAATCTTTTAGTAATGGCTAACCCTAGTCCCGTTCCCTCTAAAGTTGTATTTTTATCTTCATCAAGTCTTTGGAATTTAGTAAATAATTTATCGATTTGTTCAGGTTTAATACCACGACCAGTATCTTCTACTGATATAACTAATTTAGAGTATTCGCCTTCATTAATACAATTAACATAGAAAGCAATTCTACCCTTCTCCGTATATTTAACAGCATTAGTTAAAATGTTTGTAACAATTTGTCTTAGTTTTCCACTATCTCCATATAACATATAAGGTAAGTCCGGAGCAAATAATGTAACCATTTCAATAGGTTTTTCTCCAATTCTTGGTTTAACAAGTTTAGCTACATTCTCTAGTATCTCCGATGGATTATAATTAGTTTCAACTATTTCCATCTTATCTGCTTCAATCTTAGAAATA
>CAZKFB010000002.1:0-67628 GCA_964551965.1 uncultured Muribaculaceae bacterium | reverse complement strand
TAAAATATAAATGCCCTCTAGTATGTCCTTTAAATTTTGATATTTCAGCTATAATATGAACATCTTGACATTCACTTTTGGAATCTAAAAAATGCTTAATAGCTTGATTATATTGACTAACTGTAAAATACTTAACTGTCTCATCCATAATTTAACCTCTACTTACAATCCTCTTATATTCAATATACTATACATACATTTGTTTGTCAACGAAAAAGAGTTATTTTTTATAACTCCTTTTATATTCATATTTATTTTGATCATATACTTTACTAGCTATTATTAACTTTATAAATGTTATACTTTCAATTTTACCTGAACTATCAAAATGGATTTTCATATGAATTGCTCCATTGCGTTCTTTATCATAAGAAAGTGATGGTGCTAAAACAATACCATCTTCAAAGATATTTAATCTGTGAAAATGCCCATATAGATTTGCATATATTGAATCAAAATCAATTTCTGAATCTTTCCATGCTTTCTTAGAATAATTTATTAATTTTCTATTTATTCTTTCTTCTAATCTAAAGTCAGGATGATATAAACCAATAATATCACGATTAAATTTAATACTAGCATGATCATAACCTATCGATATAAAATCACTTCTATTTTCATCTAATTTAGCTAATGGATCTATCCCATATCTAAATAAAACTTCATCATGATTACCACCTAATATTAAATGACATACATCTTTTGCTTGCGGATAATGTTCAATAACTTCATCAATTACTTTTTCACAGTAGTATATCTTATTTGCCTTAGTTCCTGCTTGACTAAAGAAACTGAAGAAATCTCCTAAATTTAATATATGCTTTATTCCATTTTCATACATATATTCATAAATCTTATTAATCGTATTAACATCAAGATTACTAAGCATTCCCATATGAGCATCACTTATAACCATAATATCTAAACTTTTTTTTCTTGTCTTAAAACCAAGATTTACTCCACTAGTTTTAACTGGTGCTGAAATATGATAAGTTTTCTCAAAATTATTTATTCTTTCATCAACATAATATTTTACCTTTATTTGATTAATAATATTAGATATTTCGCGATAAGATAATCTAGCACCACTACGATGTAAGACACTTTCAATCTCTTTTATCGATACTCTTCCTTCGGCTAATAGTTCTAATACTTGCTGATAATTCTTTTCATATATTTCTCTTGAAGAAACAGATTCGTCATATAATTCAGTTTTAACTTGATATATATTACTTTTTTCTTGTAGATCTCTTAGTTTAGTATTAAGATATTGATTTTCTCGAATAGTATCATCTAAATCTCTTCTACAAGTATCTAATTCTTTGGCACTTTTATTATTTTTATCAGTTGCTGAATGTAATAGTTTTTTTAATCTTGCTACTTCTTTTTGTAATTTAGTAATATCACTATTTTGTTCAATTGATCTTTTAGATAAGTAATCATTTCTCTTATCTTTCCGAGAAATATTCTTTTCTAAATTTTTTATTTGTTCTTCAAATGTTGATATTTTCTCTTCTAAATTCTTAATTTTATCTAAAGATAAATTATATTCTTCTTCATAATCAATTTCTTTTTCTTCTGGCTCTTCTTCAGCATCTTCTTTTGCTTCATAATTCTCATCATATTGAACACAAGTCTGTGTAGTTAAACCAAGAATACTATCAATTAAAGCATCTATCATATCATTAAACTTACCTTTATATTCTTTTAGAGATATTAACTTTTTATAAGTATTATTATCTTCTATTGATAAATAGTAACTATTAATTTTAACGAGAACAAAAACGATAGCATTTAAAGAATTTTCAATTTGTTTTTCATTGAAATCACTAGTTATAAATTTGATAGCAATATCTGCTGTTGCATCTAAAAAGTCATAAATATTTAAGTTGGAGCGGGAATCAATATATAAATCATCATAGCAATCTATCTTTTTCTTTTTTATTACACCCATTAGTCTGACTTTATCTAGTTGATTCATTGCCATAATTTAATTCCCTCCCTTTTTTTCTACATATTATAACTTATTTTTACAAATAAATAAACATATAATTAAAGCATCATTATAAAATGATGCTTTATTTTTATATTTTAAATTCATCAATGAAACTTATTTGATCTTCTTTAGAAGTTTCACTAGTTTCCTTTACTTCTTCTTTTGTTTCTTCTGTTTTAGAATCCTTTTCTTGTACTTTAATTAATTCACTTTTCTTATAAACAGCATCAATTTGATATTTGCTTATACTTGATCCTGTTGAAGATAAATCCATGATTGGAATATCAGCATTTTTAATTTCATGAATATCATTATCACATTTAATACAAATAGTATCTTTACTCATTGAATCAAAGCATTTTAATATTTCATAAGCATTTGATTTAACTTTCTTAATTAATGGGTATCCACGTTTTGCTCTTCCTGTTACACTGAAATCACTAGCTTTAACACGTTTAGATGTCTTTTGTTTAGTAACAACATTTATGTATTCTGTAGAATCATATGACAGAGCATCAACTAAATAATCATCTTTTAGATTAATTGCTTTTACACCACTCGCCTTAGTACTAGATATTGGTACTTCTTCGGAATCAAATAGGCAATAGAATCCATTAAGGGAAACTGTCATAATATTCTTCTTAGTAATCATTACTTTAATTAGTTCATCATTATCTTTTAACTTCATTGCAGTCATGGCTTTACTTGCCCTACTAACTTCAAAGTCATCAACTAAAGTATTTTTAATCATACCATTCTTAGTTACAAGAGTTAAATACTCGCCTTTAACAAATGGTACGGATGCAACAACTTTTTCATCAGTCGAAATAGTTACAAAGTTATTAACATGTTTTCCTAAATCTTTCCATTTAGCTTCCGTTATTTTATGAACTGGTATAAATAAGTAATTACCTAAATTAGTAAATACTAAAATATTATCAAGTGTTGTAACATTGTATAAACCTGTTACATAATCTCCCGGTTTTAAACCTGTTTCATCTTCTCCGCGTGAAGCATAAGATTTGCTTGATACTCTTTTAATATAACCTTCGTTAGTAACGACAACAATAACATTTTCTTTTGGAATCATACTCTTCATGTCAAGTTTGATTTCTGTAATTTCATCTCTTATTTCTGTTAATCTTGGAGTTGCATAATTCTTCTTTATTTCAAGTAATTCTTTCTTCATTTGTTTCTTTAGAATTGCTTCGTCATTTAAAATAAGATTCAAGAATTCAATCATCTTATTCAAATCACTTTGTTCACTTAGTAATGCTTCAATATCTGTATTAGATAAAGTATATAAACGCATCATAACGATAGCTGTTGCTTGTTCTTCAGTGAAATCAAATTTACCCATTAAATTCTCAATTGAATCAGCTTTATTCTTTGATCCACGAATTATCTTAATTACTTCATCTAAAACAGATACGGCTTTTAAAAGACCTTCAACAATATGTAATCTCTTTTCCGCATGTTCTAAATCAAACTTAGTTCTCTTAATAATAACTTCTTTTTGATGAGCTATAAAAGCATCTAATATTTCAAGGATACCAACCATCATTGGTCGGCGATTAACAATAGCAACCATATTGAAGTTATAGTTTACTTGTAATTCAGTATTCTTAAGTAAATAATTTAAGATAAGTTCTGAATTAGCTTCCTTTTTAAGTTCAATCATCATCTTTCCCATATGATCTTTGTCAGAAATATCATATACATCGACGATTCCTTCAACTTTTTTATCTATCTTAATATCTTCAATCTTTTTTCTTAATTGTTCTTTTATTACATCAAAAGGTATTTCATGAATAATAATTTGATGTTTACCTTTTTCTTTAATAATTTCTGTTTTAGCTTTAACAACTACTTTTCCACGTCCTGTAGAGTATGCATTTATTAAACCTTCACGGCCTTCAATAATACCACCCGTTGGAAAATCAGGTCCCTTAACAAAGTTTAATATGGTATCTAATCTACAATTTGGATTATCAATACGATGAACAGTAGCATCGATAATTTCTCCTAAATTGTGAGGAGGAATATTTGTTGCATAACCAGCCGAAATACCTGTAGATCCATTAACAAGTAGATTTGGATAATTAGCTGGCAATACCGTAGGCTCTAAATCTTCATCAGAATAGTTTAAAGTCATTTCAACAGAATTCCTATTGATATCTTTTAACATTACTTCAGCAAGTTTTGTTAGACGACATTCAGTATAACGATATGCAGCAGGTCCATCACCATCAATTGATCCATTATTACCATGAACATCGACAAATCTTTCACGTACTTTCCAATTTTGGGACATATAAATCATAGCACCATAAATTGATGAATCTCCGTGAGGATGGTATTTCCCCATTACATCCCCAACAATTTTTCCACATTTACGATAAGGTTTATCATATGTATTATGGTTTTCCCACATTGTCCATAAAATTCTTCTTTGAACTGGTTTTAATCCATCTCTTACATCAGGCAATGCACGATCTTGAATAATTGATTTCGAATAACGACCAAAACGATCTCCCATTATATCTTCTAAGGTATAATCATAAATTTTTTCTATTATTGTTTTCTCTTCCGTGTTCTTTTTCATGATTACCTCCTAAAATTATCTTCTAAAGTAAAATCGACATTTTCATTTATCCACTCTTTACGAGGTTCGACTTTATCTCCCATAAGCACTGATACTCTCTTTTCTGCTAGGGCAGCATCAGTAATACTTACTTTAATTAGACTTCTAGTTTCTGGTGCCATTGTTGTTTCAAATAATTCATCAGAATCCATTTCACCTAAACCTTTAAATCTTTGTACCTTATAACTATTTGGCTTTAATTCTTTTTTTCTTGATTCTAATTCTTCATCAGTAGCTATATATTCTTTATATTTTCCAAAATCTAAGGCATATAAAGGAGGATTTGCTATATATAACATACCATTTTCAATAAGTGGTCTCATGTGACGATAGAAGAATGTTAATAGTAATATTTGAATATGAGCTCCATCATCATCGGCATCGGTCATGATAATGATTTTACCATAGTTAGATTCACTAGCATCAAAGTCATTTCCTACTCCAGCTCCAATAGCATAGATTAAAGTATTTAATTCTTCATTAGAGTTAATATCGTTAGTGCTTGCTTTTTCACAGTTTAATACTTTACCACGAAGAGGTAGTATCGCTTGTGTTTCACGATTTCTTCCTGTCTTTGCACTACCGCCGGCTGAATCTCCCTCTACTAAGAATAATTCATTCTTTTTATTATCTTTTCCCGTTGCTTTAGCAAGTTTACCAGAAAGTATCTTATCTTTCTTTTCCTTACCTTTACCTTGTCTTGCGGCTTCTCTTGCTTTTCTTGCAGCTTCTCTTGCAACTTTACTACGAGCAGCTTTATCAACAATAGTAAGAGCCATCTCTTTATTCTCTTCTAAGAAGAATTTCATATTTTCATAAGTTATTTGTTCTGTTATTGTTCTTGCTTCAGGAGTTCCCAATTTACCTTTTGTTTGTCCTTCGAATTGAAGTTTATCTTCCGGTATCTTCAAATTAATAACAGCACTTACTCCCTCACGAACGTCAGCACCATCAAATGTATCTTTGCCTTTAAGTAATCCATGATCTTTAGCATAGTCATTAAATGCTTTAGTAATACCGGACTTGAATCCAACTTCATGAGAACCTCCATCAGTTGTCTTAACATTGTTAACAAATGATAGTATTGATTCATTGTAGCTCTCCGTATATTGAAGCGCGATATCTACTTCAATACCCGACTTAGCTCCATGTATTGGTAATACATTATGAAGGGGCTTTTTATCTTCATTAATAAATTCAATAAAACTAATAAGTCCATTTTCATAATGATATACTACTTGCTTTTTATCGATAGAATTTTCAAGTTCAACAGTTAAGTTACTTAAAAGGAAAGCACTCTCTTGCATTCTTTCACATATTGTTGAAAATGAAAATTGACAATTTTTAAATATTTCATAATTTGGTTTAAATGTTACACAAGTACCTGTCTTCTTAGATTCACCAATTTTCTTTAAAGGACTATCGACTTCTCCACCATTTTTGAATCTAATATTAGATATAAGACCATCAGTATAGATTGTAACATCCATCCAATCAGATAAAGCATTAACTACTGATGCACCTACTCCATGTAGTCCACCACTAACTTTATAGTTACCTTCTTCGAATTTACCTCCGGCATGTAATACTGTATAAACAACTTCAGGAGTTGATTTACCTGATGAATGCATACCAATAGGAACACCACGTCCATTATCAGCAATTGTTATTGAACCATCAGTATTAAGTCTAATCTTTATCTTATCTCCATAACCATTAATTATTTCATCAATACAGTTATCTACAATTTCCCATACTAAATGGTGAAGCCCACGTTTATCCGTTGAACCAATGTACATTCCTGGTCTTTTTCTAACTGCTTCCAAACCCTCTAATATTTTAATAGAATCTGCATTATAGTCTTTTTTTGCCATAATCCTCACCTTAATAAAATTTATCATAAAATAAAAAAAAAGACAACTTTTAGTGTCTTATAATCGTAAACTTTGAGTCTCTTCTAATCTTTTTTGTAATTCTTCTAAACTCAATTTAGTTGTATTAGTCATCTCTTCTTGTTCTTCAGTTTCTTTAACTTGTTCCTCTTCATTTTCCAATGATTCAGGATATTCTAAATATACATCTTCAAAATCTACTTTATTTTTCATGCGTTTCTCTACTTTCCATTATAGTTTCGATATATTTGTTTGCTTGATCTAATATTTTTGTTTCAACATTGTTTGAACTATCATCATCTAAGAAACCAAAATCAGGGAAATCAAGTATTTCTGTTTTATCTCCATCATATTCTTTTGGAGGTTCATATTCAACAGTTTCATTTATCGTATGATCTTCATCAGCATTCATTTCAAAAGCATCTTTTGAATTGCTATTTTTATTAATATCTTGAGTTATTATTGGTTCTTCATCAACTTCTTCTTTTGGTGTTGATATTGGAATATTTATTTCTTCACCAATTTCATTAGAATTATCAGTTGGTTCAGTCATTTCAACTTTAACAATTTCTGATTCATTTAATTCTTCTTCTAAAGCATTTTGATGTTGAACAACATACTCATCTTCCATATCTTCAATTGGTCTAGTATAATCAGTAACTTTAATTTCTTGACTTTCTTCTACTGTAATACGCATAGTATCTAGTTCTTCTTCTACTTCTTCAAGTTCAGCAGCTTCAACCTCTTTAACTAATCCTACTTCCGTCCCACCAATTTCCTTTTCTTTATTTTCAACATGTTCAATATTATGTGTTTTTTCTCCATGTTGAACTAATTGAATTTGAGCATTCTCATCAATTTGAATTTTTTTTCTCTCTTGCATTTTCTTTTTTTCTTGTTTTTTACCAGACATTAGAATAGAGACAAATGTGAACATTAATATCATTAATAACAATATTAAAACAGGAAAAAAAGCTTCACTTTCGATAAATGACGCGAAAGATCCCATTTAACCACCTCTCTATTCATATATATTAATATACCACAAAATTTATACATACACAATAAAAAAGCAAGAAATAATTCTTGCTTAGAATAAATTTAATATATCTTGGAATGTAATATATAACATTAACATCATTATTAAGATAAAACCAATAGTATGGAAATATCCTTCTACTCTAGCATCTACTTTTTTACGAGTTACTGCTTCAATAATTACAAACAATAATCTACCTCCATCAAATGCCGGGAATGGTAATATATTTAGTACTCCCAAGTTAATTGAAAGATATGCCATAAGGAATATTATATTAGCTATTCCAAATTTAGCGGCTGTATCAACTACCGTATACATTCCTACCGGTCCTGATAAAGCATTTAATCCAATATTACCAGTAATTAAATTAGCAATAATGGAAATCATCGTCTTTACAACACTTCCGAATTTAGTAAATGCATATTCAATTGATGGAATAAATCCATTAATTCTTTTTTGTGGTGATGATATACCAATTACTTTTGTTACAACTAAATCATCAACATCTTTATCATATTCTTTAGCAATACTTTCTAAAGTAGTATCTCCCTTAACTAAAATACTCTTTCCTTCGATAGTAACACTGTCGATTGGAACAAGCTCATATTCAACTACTTTTCCATCGTTCTTCTTTACTTTATAAACGTATTTATTATTCTTATTTTTCATAGCTGAGACAACTGTTAAATCATCCCATGTACTTACTTTATGTCCATTAAATTCAAGAACACGATCTCCTTCAACAATTCCCGCTTCATATGCTGGTGTATTTGGTTCGACATGTCCAACATAACTTCTTTGTTCTGTATGTCCCCAAACTAATGAAATAAAGAAAAGTAATAGAATTGCTGTAATAAAATTCATAGTTACTCCAGCAACTAAAATTAATGTTCTTTGTAACTTTGTCTTATTGCACATAAATTGGTCTTTTGGTAAATTATCAATATCTTCCATCTCTTCACCGGCCATTTGACAATATCCGCCAATTGGAAGAGCACGAAGTGAATATTGAGTTGGATCACCTTTTCTCTTAAAGCCACATACTTTTGGTCCCATTCCTAAAGCAAACTCAGATACAAATACTCCACACTTTTTAGCCATCAAGAAATGTCCACCTTCATGAACAAAGATAAGCACAGTCAATATTAGTAACAATACAACAATATTCCAAGCAACTGTTCCCTTAAAGAATACTAAAACTACTACTATTGCTACAATAATAGCAAGTAATATTAATATATTTTTTAAAGTTACTTTTTCTTCATTTTGGTTATTTTTTACTTCTTCAACTTTTGGAGTCTTACTTACTTCTTTTTTTGCTCTACCAGTTGTACTCTTTTTTTCTTTTGCTTCCATAAATTTCCTCCTATAAGAATTGCATCATAAATATAAATGCTATAAGTATAAATATTATACTATCTAAACGATCTAATATACCACCATGTCCAGGTATTAAATTAGAATAATCTTTTACTCCATTTTCTCTCTTTATTAAACTAAAGAAGATATCACCAATTTGACCAATAACTGATAATAGTATTGTTATTATTACAATAGTTACTACGGAAGAATATTCAATGAATGTTATATAGAATGTCGTTCCTACAACAGTAGCAACTAAAGTTCCAATTAGGGATCCTTCAATAGTTTTTCCTGGCGATATTTTAGTTAATTTATGATGACCAATTAATTTACCCCCAAAGAGAGCAAATATATCTGTCATACATGCTATTAGTATAACATATATAAATTGCATAAGCGATGCATTATAAAGTGCTATAAATAAATTAAATATTACACCTAAGAAAATGCATATTGATGCTAGATAGAATGCCGATGTGGCATTGTAACTTTTATCCTTAAAGAAGATTGTTGGTGCCAATAAACTTAAGAAGACAATCGACAATGTCTCATAGCTTAAACCAAATAGCAAACTCTGATTTTCCTTTGATATAAATATTAATAATAGCATACAAATTAATCCAACTAATTTCATAGAATTTGGTATTGTTACATCTTTTTTAACATCAATTAATTCCTTAAATGCTAATACACTTAAAATTCCAATTGCTAAATTATAAATGAATCCACCAAAATACAATGTTGGTATAACGATGATGGCAATTATTATGCCACTTATAATTCTACTTTTCATGGTTCCCTCCTAATATCTTGATGACCATCCACTTTTAGGTAGATTAATATAACTTCTTGGATTTACTAGACGACTACGATATGTATTGTAAGGTCTATAATCTTTTTCATACCATCCAGTCGCTAAACTTAAATGTAGATGAGGTCCGGTCGTACATTTATCATAACCACCATTCTGTTTTGCGGTTGTCCACCCACCAACTGTACCAATTACTGTTTGACTTGTAACTTGTTGACCCATCTTTACATTGATAGTTAATAAATGCATTGAACAAGAAGTCCATTTTTTACCATTTACTAAATGGTGAATATACACCATATTTCCGCCACACTTTGATTGTCTAACAATTTTAAATACTGTTCCGTTCGCAACAGGATAAACCTTATTTCCTTCACCAATTGAAATATCAGTACCACTATGGAATTTATTTGGTTGATGAGTTACAGGATGGGTACGATAACCAAATTCTGAACTTATTCTATTTGCCTTAACTAAAGGTCGGCTAAATACCCTATCTCCTTTAACTGAAAGACAAACATCTAATGACTCATTTAGTCCACAACCAATACTCTCATAATAACTAATTGAATCTTGTACTGATTTTATCTCCGCTGAAATATCGCGAAACATTTCATCTAATTCAGCCAGTTTGTCACCTAACTTATCAACTTCCTTATTCAATGAATTTATTTGCATATTTAAATTTTTTTCTCTTTCTTGCAATTCTATTTTTAATTGGTTATTTTGATCAATTTTATTCTTCCATCCAGTTATTCTATCATCTTGATAATTCATTACTTGCTCCATAACGGCATAACGATAAACTAAATCTTCAAAAGTCTTAGCCTTAAAGATATATTCAAGATAGACATTATCTCCATTAGCTATTTGATAAGTAGATAAAATACTTGCTAATTCTTCTTTCCCATTAGCTATTTCTACTTCTAAGGCTGCAGATTCATTTTGGGCTTCCGTTATTCTATTTTGGTTTTTTTCTATTTCTGTTTGCTTACTATAAATGTTGTTCTTAGTACTATTAATCTGACCTTGAGTGAGTTTTTGGCTAGAACTAGTACTACTTTGTTGTTTCTTCAATGAAGCTAATTCATCTTTTAAATCTTTTAGTGTCATTGCTTTTGACGCTGCTTCACTAGAAGGAACTGATAATAATATAACAGTAATAATTAAAGTTAATATTGTAACTACTTTCTTTTTCATTATATCTTTAAATACCTCCTTACAGCACGAAGTGACCCAAACATACCGACTAAACCACCAACAATTAATACAACTAAACTAGCAGCATAGATTATTTCTGATGGTTTAACTAAAACAATTAAATCCGTAAATAGACGACCTCCTACATAATCATATAAGAATGTATATCCATAGATAGTTAATAATATTGGTACAATAGCTCCAATAAATCCTAAGACAAATCCTTCAATTAAGAAAGGCATTTTAATAACAGTATTACTCGTTCCAACTAATCTCATAATAGCTATTTCTTGACGACGAGAGAATATTGTTATTTTAATTGTATTACCAATTAAGAATGCCGTTACTAGAATAAGTGCTATACAGGCAATTACACAAGCATTTCTTATAACATCAAACATTGACAATAATCTATTGACCATGGATTCCCCATATTTAACTTGTTTAACAAAAGGAATATTCTTAAAACTATTTGCTGTATCAGTAATCTTCTTTATGTCTTTTACTTTTACAACAAAAGCTGATTGAATAGGATTTTCATCTAAAGTATCAAATATACTTTTTAAATCTTCATCTTCACTTAGAGATTCTTTTATTTCATCCTTTGTACGATAAATAACATCTTTCTTATCAATATTACTATTGCTTTCTATTTGAAATCTAACATTTTCAATATCTTGTTCTGTAGCATCTTTATCGACAAATACAATAACAGTTAATACGTCTTCAATACTTCTAGTAATAGAATTGACATTATAAGTTACTACTAAAGCAATAGAAACAAGTATTAATGTTATTGAAGTACAAGAAATAGAGGCCATTGATAAAGAGAAATTACGAAATACGCTTTTAAAAGCATCTCTTACATTTTTTCTAATAATTCTAAATATTTTCATCTTCGATATAGTTTCCTTTCTTCTTGTCAGATACTAAAACACCATTGTGTAAGTATATAACTCTTTTTTTCATTCGGTTAACTATTTCTTTATCATGAGTGGCCATAATTATTGTTGACTCCAATTCTTTGTTTATAGTATCTATAACATCCATAATTTCTTTACTCATCTTTGGATCTAAGTCTCCTGTAGGTTCATCACATATAATTAACTTAGGTTCATTAACTATTGCTCTAGCAATACAAACTCTCTGTTGTTCTCCACCCGATAGCTGGTTTGGATAACTTCTAAGTTTATCTTTAAGGCCTACTCTTTCAATTGCTTTCATAACCTTATTTCTTATCTCATCAGATTTCATTCCATAACTTTCTAATGGATAAGCTATATTTTCATAAACTGTAAGTTTTGGTAGCAATTTAAAGTCTTGAAAAACTACACCAATTTTTCTTCTTAATTTGTAAACATTACTATTTCTCAATTTAGCAACATTTATACCACCAACATAAACAGATCCTTTATTTGGCTTCTCTTCACGATATAAAAGTTTCGTTAATGTACTCTTACCACTACCAGACTCACCAATAACAAAGACAAATTCACCCTTAGCTATTGATAAACTAACATCGGCTAAAGCGGAAACTCCATTATTATAAACTTTAAAAACATTTTTAAGTTCAATAAATTCCATATTATCACCTTACTATTTAAATTATAACATAATGAAGACTTATTATATATGAAAATCTGATGAAAATGTAAAGAAAAAAGACCATATTTGGTCTAATTTATCTTCTTCCATGATGATGATGTGGTCCCGAAGTATATCCATATTCCCCATTATAATCGTTATATCTTTCACCGAATGGTGATTGAATATAATAATCAAATCTCTTATAGAAATCGTTAATGCTTTGTTCAGCTTTTTTACTTGACTCAACCTTAATTGGCTCTGCACTCTCTTCTTGCTCAGTAGTTCTGCTAGGTGCGTATGCATAGTCTGGTCGATGTTCATTTAGATATTTATAGAATGCGGCTTTAGCAATATTTAATTGATCTCTAAAGTATTCTTTAGGTGTCTTTTTATTTCCTAAATGAGCTTTCTTATATTTTTCAAATTCAGCTTTTTGTTTTGGATCATTTAAATTAACAGGGATATATTGCCCATTTCCATCTCTCGGAATATCAATGTTAATAAATTGTTCAAGTTGTTCTGCTTGTCTTCTATCTTCGCTAGAAAAATCAGCAAAATTAGGATTTCTATCGATAAAGTTATGGCTATCGTCAGGTATAAAATCAAATCTCATACCAGTAAATATTTCTCTTTTTGGCATATAACCATTAAGAATTTCTCCACCATTTTGACGGCATAAATAAGTATATTTATCAGATAATTTTCCCGTTTTATCTAATTTAGGTCCTAAGAATACTCCTTCTGAACTATATACACGAGGTTGAAATAAATAGATATCTTGAACTGTTCTTCTACCATTTATATCAACAATATGTAATCTACCTTTTAATAATACATCTTCGCTTTCATTAAAAGACACATCTTCTCTTACATTTACAATTGCTTTCTTTTTAGTTTTTATACCAGTAAAAGATATATGGTGAAATTTATCCATGTCTGCTTTAATTACTTTATCCGGATCTATTCCTTTTTTAATTAATCTTTGACGGTATTTTTCTTTTTGTTTTTTCTCTTTATATTCTTTTTTTAGCATTTGATGGCTTAAATTATTGGTTTTATTTTCATCAGCATTGGCAATTAATCTTGCTAAACCAGTTTTAACTAACTTAGGTCCAGCTAATAAACCAACACCCACTAAAATAATTATTAATATAGGATCCATAACTAACACTCCTTACTAATATATTAATACATTTATAATAATTATTCAATTGTTATTTATTCTTCATTTTCTTCATGATAGTCCAAAGCATCGATATCTACACTACTGATTGACTCAAACTTTTTACTGATCTTATCAGTTGTCGTATGAATATCTTTAACCTCGGAAGAAACACTATCAATGCTCTTCGATAATTTATCCCAACGTTCTTTATAACGCTTAAATTCAATTCCGAGTTTATTTAATTCTTCATGAATAATCTTAGTATATTTATCTCTTTCAATATTCTTTAAGATCATACTAATTGTTGACAATGTAGACATTAAAGTTGTTGGTCCACAAATCCAAACCTTTCTTGAATATGCATATTTTAATAAATCTGTTTGATATGCATTAATTTCGGCAAATATAGCTTCGGCTGGCAAGAACATGATTGCTTCATCACTTGTTACCCCATCGATTATATATTTATCAGCAATAGCATCTATATGTTTTTTAACATCGGCTTTAAATAGTTTTTCTGCTAATTCCCTCTCCCTCTTATCAAGTGTCTTATCCGTCATTTTTTCATAATTTTCTAAAGGAAATTTCGAATCAATACAGATATTTCCTAAAGGTTCAGGAGCAAATATTACCGAGTCAGCTATGTATCCATTAGGTAATTTATGTTGAATATCATAAACTGTTTTCTTTTCACCAAAAATACTAGTAAGAATATAATTCAAATTAACTTCTCCGAAAGTACCTCTCGTCTTTTTATCCGTTAAAACACTTTGTAGGGAAATAATATCTTTCGATAAATCATCGATATTCTTTTGGGCTTCATCAATCTTTGTCAATCTTTCTAAAACTGAATTAAATGTCTTATTAGTTTTCTCAAAGTTTTGGTCGATCTTTTCATTTACTTTATCATTAATTTGGGATAAACGATATTCCATTTTATCATTTAATACATTAAAGTTAGATGATAATTCTTTAGTTAAATCAAACTTAAATGATGATACTTCTTTAGTAATATCATTTTTAAAATCACCTAGGTTTTTAACCATTTCTGTATTATCTTGTTTTTCTTTTTTAAATAAATTAACAATAAGCAATATAATTGCTACTATTAATAATCCAATAATTATATAATTCTCCATAAATACTCCTAATCTAACTTAAACCATTTATTTGCCATTTTGCTTATTATATATGCAAGTACTAATAAAAGACCTATTCTAAGCAAATAGATTGGATGAGTAATACTTTCTAACAATGTCGTACCAATATAACCCCAAAAATATACCATAAATATTTTACCAATTAGTATTCCCATTATAAACTTTTTTCTTGGCATATTTGATAATCCTGCCGCGATATTTACAGCAAATGCTGGTGTAAAGGGAATTGCTACTAACACAGCAAGTCCACTCAAGGAAATATTTTCAACATAAGACATGATATGGTTAATTTGTTTTTTTACTTTTCCATTTACTAGTTTCTTTTCAAACCACCCTTTTATTTTTGATCTAAACAAAGTAAATGATAAAAAGCAACCAATGCATGTACAAATCCAACTTATTAAAAAACCAGCAATATTACCAAAAGTATAGAATAAAAGAGTTACGAATACACATAACGGCAAAACAGGAAGAATTGACTCAACTACTATAAGTAAGCAGCTAAGTAACGCTCCCCATATACCTAAACCCGATAATACTGTTCCGGTTAATGCATCAATATTTTCTAATATCTCTTGGATGTTTACTAATATAATTTCCATTTTAATCACATTTATATTATACCCTATAAAAGTAAATTATAAAAGTGTTAAATTAGTTGGGTTACATCATAACCTTGCTCTGTTAGAGACATAACTACTTCTTTACTTTTTATTCCATGTTTACAGTAAAAATAATATTTATGTGATCTACTTAAATACTTATTAGGTTCATATATTAATTTCTGATAAGGAATGTATTCTATATCAAGGTCTATGTATATACCATTGCCGTTATAATCTGTTTTTTTCATCCTTTTCATATTGTATATTATGTATTTATTTAGTATTTGTCTATTATGAAAGCACATATCAATATAAAAAAAACAAGTTTAAAACTTGTTTTAATCATTATCAAAGAAATCATCAAAGAATTCTTCATTTTGTACATTTTGTATAACTGGTGCACTAGTGTTTTGTTGTTGTAATCCATTTTGTACTTGTACTGGTCCATTATTTGGAATATTAGGCACGGATGGTGTTGGTATTCCTGTATTTATTGGACTTTGAGGTGCAACATTCTGGGTATTTGATGCATTAATATCAATCGTTGGTACATTAATAGGTGTTTCAGGTTTAATTTGTGAAACACTATTCTTAATTGGTTGTGTTGTTGGATCAACTATTCCTGATAATTCCGGTTCAATTGGAATATCAATGATTGTCTCAGGTACTGTAGGTGCAACGGGAACTACCGGAGTTACTGGTGCGCCTTGAGATACTAGATTTACTGGATTAACAGGAGCTACTTGATTCATTGTACCTGGCTCTGGCATTTGACTCACTGGAGCAACAGGAGTTTGTTGATTTATAGTAGTTGATGGAGGCACCATATTATTAATTGGTTGAGCTCCGTTATTCATTAAATCTCTAAAATTATTTATTTCTCCATTGTTAGGCTTTGGTTCTTCTTTTGGTACACTTTCAATCTTTGGTGCACTAATTGGAGAAGTTTCTATTGTATCTATTCCATCGATAATATCTTTATTTACAAAATTAGTAGTCTTTGGTTCTACTGGAGCAGCAAATGGGTTGAATCCTGGTTGTACAGGTTCAGCTTTAATTTCTTCGACATCAACAGGTTGAACTCTTACAGGACTAGCTGGTGTGCTTTCAACATTTGCATTAACCTCAATATTAGGCATACTAGATATTGGTGGTGTAACTTGGCTAGTAACCGGATTAATTCCATCAGGAATATTAGGAACTGGACTAGTTGGCGCTGTTGGGATTGGAATATTTGGAGTCGGAATACTTGGAGTTGGTATTGCACTTTCAACTGGTGCAGTTCCATTTTTCTTTGCTTCCTCTTCCTTTTCTTGAGCTTCCAATTCAGCAATCTTAGCATCAATTCTCTTTACTAAGTCATCAACATCGAATGTTGGCATAACTGGTTTTTGAGGTGTTGGTGCTGGTGATGGATTTGGGTTTTCTTTCTTTTGACTATTTCTAGCTGCCATAAATTCTTCGAAAGTTGGGATTTTTGGCATACCATTAGGCATTCCATTTCCACCAGGCATTCCACCACCCATCAATGATGAGAAGCTTGGAGTTGAACCGCCACCATTTCCTTTATCATCGATTCCCATTTTACTACGTTTACGAACTTTAACAAATTCTTTAACATCGAAGTATTGAATCTCTTTCTTTTGTCTTTCAACAAATTGAGCTTTTCCAAATTCTTTATCTCCCCAGTCAACATTAAATGCTTGTACTAGCTGAGTTTTAAATGGATTTACACGGCTTCTTAATATAATAACTTCATTAAGTTTCATTTTTTGTAAGTCTGATACCGTAACTAATGGTTTTGACTCACGTTTATCATCTTTATCTTTATCAACTTTTACTTCTCCACACAATTTAGATATTTCTTCAAGTGCAGCTAACTCAGTTGTTAAAAGATATATTAAATTACCACAGTTTGATCTAATTGTTTCAGCATCTTCTTTACCATAAACATCGTTTAATTGGGCAAAGTTTTGAATAATAAATGTAAATCTAATTAATCTTGAACGAGCTGCAGTAACCATTGTTGTAACGTCTTTAAGAGGTGGCATGTTGGCAAACTCATCAAGTATAAAGTTAGTTCTTACTGGTAATTTACCACCATTTTCTTGAGCAACAGATATTAATGTTTCATAACATTGTTTAATGAATATTGTTGCTAAAGCATGATACGTTGTCTTTTCATCATGAATTATCATGAATACGGCTGTTGGCTGTTTACCAATATCACGCATATTAAAATCTGAATAAGATAACATCTCAGATAGATTTTCACGTGATGAGAAAATACGTATCTTTTGACGGAATGTTGAAAGGATACCACCTTTTGTTTCTGTTGGTGAATTTATCGTATTACTTGCAAAAGTATAAGCACTTGATTGTTCTCCCTTTAAACCAAAATATTCTTTGATATAAGTAGAGCCCGCACCAAACTTTTCTTCTCCAACAGTTGTCATTAAACTTATTGAATTTAAGTTAACTTCTTCAAGTTTAGCATCTTCCAAAAGACCTAAAGTACAACCAGCAAAGTAGTCTGATGAAGAGTTTTGCCAAAAAGGATCTTGAGCCTTGGCATCTTTAACAATGTTGTTTGCAACGTCATCAACTAACTCAATTGCTTTATCAACATTACCTTCATGATACAATTGATAAGGTAAAGTTAATGGATTCCATGCATTACCCATTTGCGGATCACGGAAGTTTAAAACAACAATATTATATCCACGCGCCTTTAGTAATTCAGCATGGTTTGTATATATTTCACCTTTAGGGTCGGTAAATATCATACTCTCACGATGCTTACATAAACTATAAATTAATGGATCAACAACTGCAGTTGTTTTACCTGATCCAGTAATACCTATAACTAATGTATGGAACTCGGAATCATCGACCCACATATCTTTTCCATTATTTATTAAAACTATTCCGGCTGCTGATGCATCAACATCCCTTACACCAACTTTATATACTTTGTATGCTTTTTTCATCTCTTTTTCTTTTAGCCAACGAGAATATCCTTTTTCTTCTTTTTCTCCCAATGACAAACCTATTCCCTTAGATCTTGAGAAAATAGATGAAGAAACACTAAAGAATACAGCAATTATTACAGAAAAGAATAATAATAAAGTTGGAAATATATATTTAGGTGTAAAAGCTTCAAAAGGACTCAATCCATAGAAAGTTCCTTCATTAATAAGTGATAAAACGTTAAGGACGGCTATTGCACTAAAATAAAGTAAAAATACGCAAAACACGCCAAAAATTGCCAAATCTTTTGGTGACACTTTAAGTTTCATAGCAGCCCCTCCTTCTCTTATTTATTATAATATAATTATGGTAATTTTTCTACCTTTATTTATTAGCCATTATAAATTTATACATTATAAATACTAAACCAATTAATAGTATAGCACCTATAATAACATAAAGTACAATAGATACAATATTATTTTTCTTTTTATCTTGTTCTTCTTTTTCTCTTTTTTTCAATTCTTCTCGATAAATTATTTCATTTGTTGTCGTTGTTGGTTTAGTTGTCGTTGTTCCAACAGTTACTTCATTGTCTTCACTATTATTATCTCCACTATTACCATTTGTATTTCCCGAATTATTATTTGTCGTACTTTTTCCAATTATTCTATCGATAATGTCTGAAGGTATTTGTGAAAATTCATTTTTAGGAAAATTGTTTTTACTTATTTGAATAGTAATATTTGCTGTATCGATAAGACTAGTATCTAATAATATATCACAATTATATACCCCATATCTATCTTTATCTACCATAGCAAATAAATTACTTTGATCGGTTATTTTAGTATCGTTTATCGATTTGGTATAATTATTATCTTTTGTTAAATCGATGATATTTAATACTGATGCTGCATCATCGACATAATCTATACCCTCACCGAAAATTATTAATTTAACTTTTTCTATATCAGCAAAATCAATTTCTTCAGAAAAAGTTGCTGTAACATTTACTGTTTTAAAATCCATAGCAAATACATTAAATGAGAATGTTAAAACAAAAATGGTTATTAAAACTAACACTTTTTTCATTTATAATCCTCCTTAACCTACATATCTTAAATATACAGTAAAGCTTTTATAATTGCTTTTAATTAAACCGGAAGTAGAATTTGCCGCATGAAGCCACATTCCATTTCCTGCATATATTCCAGTATGATTTGATCCTGAATTTTTATGTTTTAATCCAATATCGCCAGGTTTTAGTTCACTTTCTGGTATTTCTTCAAAAATAGTACCTATATTGGCTACCATTGTTGAAGTTCCGAGTGCTCCAGGTTTTTTATTGGTTGCTGTCCAAATTGACCAACCTACAAATCCCGAACAATCTATTCCTGTCGTTGGTATTCCGCTTAATCCAGGCCCTGTTGGTTTTCCTCCATAACTATATGGTCTACCTGATGCTACTCCGGCTGCTGCTGCTGCAACAATTCCTTGTTGAACATCTGTAAGTGATGAATAGTCAGGAACTTCAGCTACTATTTGATCAGCATTTTGCATTATTTCTTCTAAATTATCTCCCCCGGTGGTACCAGTAATATCATTTTCACCAGTAAAAAAGTCTCCAACATCATCGACAAATTCACCGAATGCACTTGTAACATCCATAAATCCACCAAGTACTGGTCCACATACTGCAGCAATTACAACTCCAACCATAATAATTGGTCCCAAGACTACAAGTAGAGATAGACCAATGATAAGAGCATAGTGCTTAATAGTCTTACCAAGATTTTTTATAGCACTCTTCCCTGATTTTAAAGCTCCTTTAACATCTCCACTTTTAGCTGCACTTACGGTATCGGCAGTATCTAAAATAGCGTCTGCTGCTCCCGAATCACCTAAATCTTCCGTTATCTTACCGGCAACTGATTTATCCATTTGATCGGCAACAACACCCGTTAATTTGTTTCCGGCATCTGTCTTAGCTAGAGCATTGGCAGTCTCTCCACCTTCGGCTCCCCCAAAATAGGTAGCTGCTCCAACAGCTAAGGCTTTAGTAAATTTTTTGTTTCCAGTATCAACGACATTGCCATCCTCATCTATCTTTTGTCCTGGACCGACTTCTTGATTATCTTTAGCATGATATTTTCCATCATCAATATCTTGTGATTTTTTCTCTTTAGAATTTTCTTTCGAATCAGTAGTCTCTTCAGGTACATTTTCTTCCGTAGAAGGAGAATTTTCTTGTTCTATCTCACTTTGTCCTGAATTAGTTTCTCTATCCACATTAGAATGCGTATCTTTTTCAACACTTGAAGATTTCTCTTCAATATCTGGTAAAGAAGAATGAGATCCGTTAGATGGCGAACTAGATGGGAGTCCTCCACCATTCATAGGTGCAGGAGATGAAGTTTTAAGTGCAGGCATGCTTGATGATGGTAATGATCCTCCAACACTTGCACCTTTTGCTGCTGCATTTGATGCAACCGATGAAGTAGCTTGTGATGCTGCTGAACTAGCTGCTCCACTAGCTGCACTACTTGCTATATTTGCTACACCCATAAAATCACCTTCTTCCCTAAAATTTTATTTTACTCTTTTCCATTCAATGTAATTTCTATATCCCAAGTTGAATGTTCTTTAATAGTATATTTATTACTTTCAGAATCAACAATATCTGTGTTGTTTCTTCCTTCTCCTTTACGATATTTTACTACTTCATTATCTTTTGAATAAATAGAAGTAATACTATTTACATATTCTTTATATTCATCCACACTATTATGGAATGATTCTTTAGATTCCTTAGAAAGCATATTAAATGCCTCTTCCGGTTTATTAATTGATAAATTAATATATTTCTTTAAATATGCATTTAATAAATCTAATTCAGAAATATTAACTACACTATATTCATTTACTTGATAATTTTTCTTTATATAATGTACTTCGTTATATTCATTTATTTCTGGATTGTGTTGTGGTTCTGGTTTTAAACTATTATAAATAGCAACACCAATAACTATTGCAATAACTACCAATGTAATTATTACTAACTTTTTATTTTCTTTTAATGATGAGATAAAACTATTCATTGCAAACACCTCCATAAATACTCTCACTTATTGGAAGTAAACTAAATAATGAAGTATTGCCATCTAAAGTAACTTGATAATACATTTTATTTTTTGTCTCACCGGTAGTCATTGTTTCTTCATAACCTTCAACAACATAAACATACACACCTGAATTATAACTCTTTAAACACATAACTCCAGTATCAAAAGTTAAAAGACTATCAGATTCTCCTATAAATGTGGTAATAGTATCTTCATCAATATGATTTTCTTCAACATAAGAAGCATCTAGTATCTTAAGTACAGAATCATAATCTGATGCATTCTTATATGAATAATACTTATTAATTGCATTTTTTACGGTATAGTAACGAACACGATCACTTACATGGTTTTCCCCCGGTTGAGTATTAGGTTTTTTCGATTCATTAGTTTTGGGTTTTACATTAATTAAAACTATTGCTATGAATATTAATACACCAATAATTAACCATACAATTAATACTTTTCTCTCTGTTTCACTTATTTTCATAATATCACCTATACTCCGAATGCAACAAACCTCATATCAACCATACCTTTTATATTATACATAGAATATGCCTTTTGATCTTCATCATTAGTTTTAACACAATATTCTCCGCCTGATGTAGAACAACTTCTTCCACTATTACATACTCCTCCAACGTAACTTGAACGTTCAGGACTCATATATTGTTGAATATATGGATAATACTTACATCCACCATTACTCCAACTTCCTGGATTATACCAATAGTGTCCAATAAAAGCATATTTACTCATCATTTCCGAAACTGTATTATAACCTTTAACGGCATTTGCAAAGCCCCCAATTCCGGCTCCTAAATCACCATAGATATGACAAGCTGAAACACCAGCTCCATTATAACATCCAATACCCCAATAGTTATGAGTATTTCCGCCAGGACTCATTCCTTCTTTAGCTCCACGAACAACGACTAATTCCGGATTAACATTATTATTAATAGAAGTATCATAAACACTTTCAGCATTCATAACAAATACATTATAGAAAGCATTTGAACATCTAGAAATATTACAATAGTTTCTCAATCTTGAAACAAATTCTTCTTTAGTTAAAGATGTCTCATGAACTGAGAAATCTCCGGCAGCTACTTCAGGACGTGGATTTTCTGGATTAAATTCGCCTAAAGGATCAACAGCATAAGTTACTGAATTTCCACCTTTACGTAATTCGAAATGTAAATTAGCAGTATTTGTTGCTCCCGTACTTCCTACTTTTCCAATTAATTGACCTTTATCAACACTTACACCCATTGTAACTGATGGATCAACACTAGCTAAATGAGCATATACCGTATAATCTCCATTTGAATGTGATAGAATAATCATATTTCCATAACCTTCATTACAAGCTGTATCACCAACGGAACAACTATTAACTACAGCAATTACTTCTCCACGATATACAGCAACGACATTAGTAACCCCATCAACACCAGTAATATCTATACCATAATGGAATTCCTCTTTTCCTGTAATAGCATTTTTTCTCTTTCCATAATAACTTTCAACTGTTTTACTAGCTGGTTCTCCATCAGCATAGATAACACCATTTCTCTCTTCTGTTTCATCACTACCAATTGGCCAATAGAAAGTTTTACGAACAGCTTCTTGAGCTTCCGCAGCATTATAAGAATTTGCTTCTAATGGATCATAAGTAATATCATATCCATAATTATTTAATATACCAATAATATCATCTATTATTTGTCTTCTTGAATTAATTAATTCTCCTTCATATATGTCATATTCTCCTTTTGCTTCAAGAGAATTTTCACATACTGTCGATGTTAAACAATCAACTCCTGCAGGATCTAATATATTATCTTTAAAATGCTCCTGTAAATGAATTTTACCATCAAAATAAGTTGAATAGCTTAAAAAATCAAAATAACGATTTGTACTTACTTCCGGTTTATCATTATATACATACGCTGTTTCTTCCGGATAACCAGTAATTTCCTTACATGCAGTATGATATTTATCTTCCGGACTTCTTAGTAAGAAAGAAACACGAAGTAAAAGTGGTAATGTTTCATCATAAGCCCATTTACTTACATAATATTGCCAGAAACCTAATTCATTTTTACTTTGTAAAGTATCGGCACATTTTTTCCCTCTTCCTTTAACATAAGTTATAACTCCACCATTATCACATGATTCATAAGTAGAACCATCTGATGCCGTATGAACTGTTGGATTGCCATAAACACCATAACAACTTGTAGAATTAGATATCATATTTTTAACTAAGGTCTTAAGAGTATCATTTTCTTTTTGGAAATAAGTTGCTGCACTCTCATTGCTATAGTCATCTTCAATATCTGGATCTTCTAAATCAGCTTCATCAATGATATAAAGACCTTTTTTATCTGATAAATCACTTCCTGATTCATAATAGTTTTCCATATATTCTTTTCCATTATCGGCAAATTGACTAGGATTCATTTCATAGAAAACAGTCTCTAGTATAATATCATCATTAATAAATAGACCTTTTCTCTCATATTTTGCTAACATCTTATAAAATTTAGTATAGAATTTCTTTTGGGCTTTTAATACTTCATAACTGCATTTGCCATCTACTTCACCATTTTCATCTTTACAAGCATCTTCCCAGAAACTCTTCTTTGATTCATAGAATTGATCCCAATTGAACTCACTATATTTAAAGTTTGCAGCAAATACATTGTCTATACCAATTATTATACTAAATACCATAACGACAAAAAGGGTAATTAAATTACCTTTTTTGTTGCTATTCTTATTTTGATTTTTAAAATTCATTGTAACACCCACCTAAATACTATAGTCCACCACCAGATCCAAATGAATCTAATTCATCTTGAGTTATTACAACATTAATTCTCATTCTTCGAGAACCACATACAAATAAAGCTTCTCCTTGAACGTAAGTCTTAATGCTCTCTTTTTCATTTTCATTTAAATCTATTAGTTTAGCTAAATCTTCAACAGCTTGTTTCTTTAATCCCATAACAAGATAATAAGCTGCATTATCAAATATTGCTTTACCATGCATGATAACATTTTCAGCAGCAAAGTCTGTTGGTTGTTGTGTAATTATGATTGTACCTGTATTGTACTTACGAGCACGTCTTTGCATTTGTGCTAAGTATTCAGCACCTAATTCATTTCCACCAGACAATAGAATGTGAGCTTCATCAACCATCATAACTGTATTCTTTGATTTATCAAGACATAAACCCCAAGCATACTTTAAGATGTTGAAGAATAAAGCATTTCTAATACTCTCTTCACTGTTCATAACATCTTTTATATTAAATACAATGAAATCGGAATTATTTTCGATTGTTGTATGTCCATTAAAGTAATATCTTAATTCATTAACAAATGGTCTAACCTTTAATTCAAGACGTTCCATAACATCTCTTTCACGAGTAGCTTCCGGCATTGCTAAAAGTTTACCTTTAATAGTTGTATATACATCATCGAATGTAGGATAATTTTCAGCTTGGAAATGAGCAAAGTCTGTATTGAAGTCAATTCCAAATCTCTTGTATGTCTCTTGAACAATCTCAGAGAACATTGCTAATACATCCTCTTCGATGTCTGGACTATAATATTTCATAAATGCTTTAATAGATTGTAATGATCTAGTTAAAACTGTATACCCTAATCCTTGAGCCAGTTCTTCATCATCAGTATCAACAATAACTTCTAGTGGGTTAACCATTCCATAAGATCCACCTTTTCCAAGATCAATGAATGAACCACCATATTGATTAGCTAAATGTTCATATTCACCTTCAGGATCGATACAAACAATTTGATAACCATTTCTAATATGATTACGAAGTTGTAATTTAGCTGCTGTTGATTTACCTGAACCTGAAGTACCAAGAATAATCATATTGGCATTATTTCTATTAGTTTCTTTTCTTACTTGATATAAGAATTGGTTAAATAATACAACACCACCCGAAGCATCTATTCCAAACAATGTTGATAATCCTGGATCTTTAATACTATCAAATACGAAAGGATACATGGCAGCAACTGTTGGTGCTGGAATTGGAATACCAATACGTGCTTCAACATCCTGCTTTGGGAATACTGGTAACATACTCTTAAGTACTTTTTCAAGTTCAAACATCATTGGTATTGCTCTCATATTTAGAGCAGTCAAGAAGTTCTTAACTTGGAATTTCTTAGCATCTAATTCATCTTTAGTATCCGCAAGAACCATAATATGCATTTGAAAATCAAATATCTTTGATTGAGTTGCAGCAAGCATTTGAACGAAATTTTCCATTGATTCATAATCAAGTCTAATTCTTTCTTTCAATGTATGGTCATTTTCTTTTTGAAATGCATCTTTTAATTCCGCAATTTCTTTATTTATTGCTTTTTGCATTGTTCCAAAATCAATTGGAATATGTTTAATAACTACTTTAACACCAGCAATACTAGTAATATTACTTAAGAATCCAGGGCCAATAGCTTTTGGATACTCTAAAACAGTAAGTATCGTAGCAAATTTATCACTAATCATGAATTCATTAATTTTAAAGTTCAACCCTTTTGGTGCAATTTCAGATTTTTCAGTTGCCTTCGACATCAGTCATCACCGTCCCAAACTCTACTCTTTTTGAATCATTAAAGAAACTATCTAATAAAACTCTAATGTCATCATCAGACATTTGTCTTGAATTTAATCCAGCCGCAGCTAATCCGGAAATCATATTATGAACTCGTTTTTGAATTAAATCCGTATTTTTAGCATTTTCTTTAAATAAAATATAATATTCTGTATCAACAGCATTAATTTCAGGGCCAATAAACTTATCACACTTATTAATATCTTGAACTATTAATTTACGTATTTGTTGATTTTGCGCTTCATTATACATTATTTCTAGTTCTGATTTATATAAGTTAATATCTACCGGTCTATCACAACAAATTAACCAGAATTCAAAGTCAATTGTATTATAGAAATTTCTAAGTCCCATAATTGTACGATCTTGAGTTTCTTGATCAGAAATGAATATATTCTTTGGTTCTACTCTAATACCTGTTATTATTTTTTCTCCCTCTAAAGGATTAGATCCAGGCACATAGATCATACCACCTTGAATTTTTTTAATTGGTAACCAATCTTCCGTATATTTACTTGTAGGTTCATTACTTTTCTTCGTTTTCTTCGCCATTTGTAAAACACCAACCTCTCCAATAGTAAGTTCTTCTCTTACTAAAATAATTATATATATTGGCTGTCAATTGCCATATATTTCTATGATTTGGTACTGGTAATACCATTACTACACTTATTAGTAAAGGAGTTAATATCGTTATTACATCTTTTAATGTACTAGCCGACATTATAAACATCAGCATTGCTGTTATTCCTCCACCTACTCCTACTATGATTAAATCAATTGGTGTAAATAGCCCTAAAATTAACATTGACCTCTTAGAGTTTGCTGGTATCAAATACTGATTCATAAGCTTTCCTCCCTTTTTATTATCTA
This sequence comes from uncultured Muribaculaceae bacterium, assembly GCA_964551965.1. Lineage (GTDB taxonomy): Bacteria > Bacillota_I > Bacilli_A > RF39 > UBA660 > CAG-582. Next base: position 40,535 of record CAZKFB010000002.1, on the reverse strand, counting down.
TTACGTGTATTATGTGATTCTATTAATTGTCTTCTACACTTTTTCAAAACGATATAGTTATTCATTGCATTTTCAGCAGTTGCTTTATCTTCATCGAATCTTAATCCAAGCGAAATAGCTAACTTATCATTCTTTATTGTTGAATTGATATAATCGGCGTATTCTTGGATTTCTGGTTCTTTATTCATTTTATTTTCTAATACTTTTATTTTACTTTTACGAAACATTTCATTGAAATCTTTATCAGACATTTCCGCAAGTTTTCCTTCAACCATTGCTACGGATCTTAGGTTAGAAATTCTTACATAATATGCATCTAATGTCGATAAAGATTTTTCAACACTGTTCATTAATCGTTTGTATAGAGATATTAAATCATTTATGTATTCAAGAGTATTATTTTCTTGTTCTGATTTAATATCCCCTACAATTTTAGAAATAATATTAGTACTCATTATTTCTTACTCTCATCTTTCTTAGGTTTTGCAGCTTCTCTAGCTTCTTTTGCTTTCTTCTCAGCTTCGGCATTAGTTTTAGAACGTTTAACTTCATCACCCATGATATCTTTAATTTTCTTAAATTTCTTTGCCTCTTCAGCGGTAATCGAAGTAACATTTTTATCACTCATATGCTTTAAGAATTCTTCAATAGTTTCATTAAAGTCATTTTTAAATTTATCGGCATCAGCACTATATTGTGAACTGAATGATGAATCGTTGTCTTTTAATGTTTGTAACATTATCGCTGATTGAGTTGCACGTGCATCCGAGAAGTCTGACATTGCTTTTGCAAGGTTTTCGTGTTCTTCTGCTTTTAATTCTTCGTATACTTGTTCAACATTATATACAGCAGTTTGGCTGATTTTATTTTCAATCTTATCTAAAAGTATTTGTGCATTTTCAACTTTTTCAGTAACTGCATGTCCACTTGCATCAACTGTTTTTGTTTCTTTTGATGTAGCAACATTGTCAGCATTAACAGTAAATTTAACATTTCCGTTTGCTGTTTCAACGTGTTTAGTTCCATCTGCAAATGTATATTCTACATACTTTTCATTAGTTGAAGTAGTATATTCTTTAATTGTTTCTCCATTACTTCCTGTAGATGTAACTACTTGAGTAGATGCATCATTCATCTTTTGTGTAATAGCACTAAAGTCTCTATTAATATTTTCATATTTAGTATTACCCGATGTAAACGTTCTATTTGAAGCAATAGCTTGTTCTACCTGAGTTTTAGCATTTACTAATTGAGTATTGTTGCTTCTTGATACTATCTTTCCATCAGAATTAACTGTATACACTTGTCCATTGTCAGTTGTTATTGAATTAATTTTACCATTACCATCTAAAGTAGTTGTATAACTTCCTTTATACTTGGATGTTAATTCATCAACAGTTTTATACATACTAGCATAAGACTTACCATCTATATGGTTATAAATTTCACCATTACCAACTTTTGTTTCAACATTTGTTTTTCTAGCTTTAACCTTATCATTAGCTGTTTTAGCTAATTCTTCTACACCTTTAGCAGAAGTGGAAATAGTTTCTGCACTTGTTGCTGCTTTTGTATAGTCACGAGTTGCACCAAACATAAAGTCTTTGAACTCTTGTGCTTTTGCTTTATCTTCTTCGGCATTCTTTTTAGCCCAATCAACAGCAGTCTTCTTTTGGTTTGTTACAAAATTCTTAACTGCGCCACCGAATGTTTGACTTCCATTATTATCTCCTATATCACTTAGGAAGTTATTAATATTTTCACGGGTATCCTTAAACGCACGATTGTCTAGTGATTCATGACCAGCTCTAACTCCCGATGCTGCTGAATTCTTTAATTCATCCCTAGTTAACTTAGTTGGAGCATTTTTGAATCCTGCTCTACCTCCACTAACTAAACCTCTTGGAAGTGCTGTTAATCCAGCACCAAGACTCTTAAGCACACTAGAAGTTCCTGTAGCACTACCACCACCAGCTTTGTAACTTTCACTAAATCTCTTAGCCATAGCTCCAACAGCACTACTTCCAGCTCCAGCTAAAGCACCAATACCTTTCATTGCATAAGGATTGTTTTCAACATGGCTTCTAACTTTAGGGCTGAAGTTCAATCCTGAAAATAAGTTTCCACCATTTGAGAATAATGTTTTAAATAAATCAGGAGCATCTTTAGCAAATTGTAACATACCCAATATCAAACATACTGTTGCAATACATTTTGTTAATCCCGATCCCGCTCCATTATTGGAATCAAATATAACATTTATAAAAGTTGGAACTTGTTGAATTAATGCAACTATAAAGAATATTACTCCTAATCTTATAAATACTTCTAAATAAGTTTTCTTTATTTCACCAAACCAAGTTTCATATGTTTTTCTTGTTTGTGGAAATATTCTAAACACTAAAGGAATTGGAGCAATAAGTTGTAACACCCCTAATTTAACAGCACGAGTACCCATTGCTATTGAATAAGCAAAGAAGAACCAAGCTGTAACTAAACCTGCACCTGTACATAAGATCCACATATATTCCATTGAATCTCCAACCCAATGTCGCAAGTCTTTTATTCCTGTTAGGTCCCCAATACCAACAGCTTTTTGAGTTTTCCATTTGTCTAACCCATCAATAAATTTTTCACATGTACTAGTTCTACCATCTGGATGTTCATCATCCGAGCTATCAGCTACGCATCGATTATAAGCATCTTCTCTTCTATCTCCATTTGCATCAAAGAAGGTAGAATACGTCGTATTATTTGGATGATAGAAAGACATAAATACCATTAAAGAAATATTCTTTCCTGGATCTTGATCCTCCGACATTCCATTTTGTCCAAGTATTATAGCCCCCATTGTATTATTTGATATAACATGATTTTGGAATATTGCCATATATTTAAAAAGTGTTGGTAAGAGAATAATAGCTACTATAGATATTAATGTATCTTTTACAAGTGTTCCGGAAGCTTTTTGTTCCTTTCCATCAGGATCTATTATTAGCATTATCAATTGATATGCAAAAACAAATACCATAAGTACTGATAAAATCATATAAAATCTAGATGTAATTGTCTCATATAATTCATTTCCGGCAGAACTTCCGCCAAATAAATTTAATTTTGAGACAGCATCAAATATATTGTAAGCAGTTGCTAATAATCCATATGCCATTGTATCTAGTAATTTTACGAAGAAAAATGCCATTGTGTTATTGAACCAATCACCAATCATTGTAAACAACATATAGTTCACTCCCAAATCTATATCTCTATAAAGAGATAATGTGCTAGACTATAATACACTACTATAATTATAATAGATATGTTATTAATTAGCAAGTAAATTGAGGTTTCTTTTGACAAAAAAAGATAATTGTTAAACAATTATCTTAAGGTTAAATTTCTTTTTACTATATCATATACTTCTTCGCTTATTTCAAGTTTAGATTTAATGTCAGAAATAACAGGTTTTTCTTGTGTTTTTCTAATACATTCTATCGTATCAAATTCATATTTTTTAACTAGTTCTAGATATGCTCTTTCAGCATGATATAAGTGTTCTGGATTCTTTTCATGTTCATCTAATTTTTCCGGTCTATTTAACTTAATGAGATTAGCATATTCAGTTGGCATATGTAAGAATAACTTTAAATCGGCTGGTAATAATCCTAATAGTTCGAACTCTAATCTTGCATTCCATTCATAAACTTCATTTCTCTCTTCCGGAGTTGTCTTTTTACCACCTTGGTGAGCTGAATTAGAATATGCATATCGATCTATTACGACATTACAACCTTGATTAATTAAGTATTCTATTTCTGGTTGATGAGCTAATCTATCTGCTGCATAATATAAACTTGCAACTCTTGGGTCTACGGAGTCAGCTCCTCCCTTGAACCAACCAATTCCCATCTCTGTTTTTAGATTATTAATAAATCTACGGTGAAATAATAATCTTAATTCATCCATTACTTTACTTATATATCCAAGTCTTCCATTAAATGTACTATGTTTACTCTTAACTCTAGCAATAGCTTCTTCAATCATTTGATCAGAAATATATGATTTTCCTAAATATGGTAAACCAACTATTTTTCCTGTTGGGCTATCATATCGTGGATAACACATATATTCTGCATCAATGCCATCTCTTTCATGTAAATTGTCAATTAATAATTTAGATTGAGTTTCCTTCCCTGAGCAATCTGTGCCCTCTATTACTATTATCTTCCCTTTTTCCATAAGTTGTCATCCTTCCTCTAGCAATGTTAATATTTTTATATTCATCGTTATTTGTTACATCTTCAACAGCAATCACAAATTCTGGTATTGATATGTCAGGATTTTCTTTTGTTAGATTAACTTCTAAGATACACATATCATCATCAAAGATATCTAATTTGAAGTATTGTTGATCATGTACAAACGAATAACGAGTTTTCGTTAATGATACAGAATTATCTGACTTAGTTAAAAGTAAGTTGCGATAAGCACTTTCACTTATAACGTCATCAGTTAGTATTTCTCTTATACCATTTTCTCCTTTTTTGATTACACTAAAGTGATAAGAATAAATGCCATTTTGTTCAACTTTTCTAACACGATATTCAGTATCATCATCACACTTTAAGTAATCTTGAGTAATTACAACTTTCGAAGCTAAGGAAGCAAGCTTTGCTGTATCAACTCCATTAACCAAGTATTTATGCTGTTCTCTTATCCTTGTAGGAAGTTTCAACATATTAGCTATGATATTGATTACTTCAAGTTCTTTATCTTTCATATCTTCTCTAGGTTGTATCACTCTTAGATTATCATGACTTAAGTATGATTTCAATACTTTATTACCTTTTTCTAATGCTTCTTCAGCTGATTTCTCATATCTTGATTTATTATTTTCTGTAGTAAATATTTCACTTCTACCTAACATATAAAGAACTACATCATAAGAAGTTAGTAAGTCACGAGGGTGTACTCCTTCTTTCTCTAATACTTCTTGCCACTCTAGTTCATTAACATATGCAATACCATCTAAAGCTCCACGATCACATATTACGATAGTTTTATCACTACCTAAGATTTCGGCAGCTTTCTCACAAATATGTTCATTATGTAATTGATTTTGAATTACTAATCTTTGAAATTCAATTGGTGGTAGTGCATTATCTCCAAAAGGTCTTATTCCTGAAGAAATAAATGAAGTAGCAGTTTCGGGAGCAATGATAACATTGTATCCTAATCCTGAAAAATATTTATTTATTGCATTAATTACTGAAGTCTTACCAGTACTTGGTCCTCCTGTCAAACAAACTTTTAACATATTAAAACACCTTCCTTATAATTCGTTTTTCTTTATCTAACTCATGAACAGATGCATGAGTAACATCAAATCTTTCCTTATTCATATCTAATTCTATATTGTTTAAAAGATAATATATCATATTGATTACTCCTCGATGAGTAATTATTAAAGTGTTATCTTCAATTGATAAAATATAAACTAAATATTCTTTAATTCGATAATATAAATCTCTTAATGATTCACCACCTTCATATACTTTATCGACGGTTATGGAATCAAAGTATTCCGGATATAATTCCTTGGCAATCTCTTTTTCCATACCATTTAAGATCCCTTTACTTTGTTCTCTAAAACACTCAGATTCTTCGATTGGGATACCCGGATAAAAACTTTGAATTATCTTTGATGTAGTAACTGCTCTTTTAACATCAGAAGTAATAATTCTATTAATAGCAATATTGTTGCTTATTAGTTTTTCTCCGGTCGATTTCACTTGTTCAATACCATCATTAACTAAATCAACATCACTCCATCCGCCAATGAAAGTTTCATCATCTAAACCATGACGCATTAAGTAAATCATTTTAAAACCCTCCTTTGAGTTCTGATGTCTCTGACTAATTTTCTTTTCAGACATTTAGCACATAAAACGCGATACATTTTATCATCAGCAATAATTCTATCTAATGGTTCTGTTCCTATATAATAGGAGTATTCAGCAGGTTTATTACACTCATCACAAAATCCTTGAAAAATGGTTACTGAATTAGAAACAGCTAAGATGTCACCCATTATACCGAATGGTTGTTGTAATGCATTTTGATTTAATCCTGCAATATAGAAATCTATATCACAAATTACTGATAAATCAACTAGTTCACGAACATCTCCTGTAAGCATATTTGCTTCATCAATTAATATTGTATGAATATTTTTACCTTTAATATGTGTTTTGATTTCACTTAAATCATCAATATAAATAGCCGGAACTGAATAATCCGTTTCATGAGATTTGATCTCATCTAAATCTCTTTTATCCTGTCTTGGTTTAAATGCCATAACATATTCTTTTCGATAAATTTTCTTATAGATATTAATCAGTTCTAAACTTTTTCCTGAGTGCATCGGCCCAGTAAAAGTATGTATCATTCTATCACTCCTCACCTTACAATTTAATTATATGTGTCTTTATTACACTTGTCAATATGTTTTGTGTCATTTATACACTTTTTAGTAAATTAAAAAATAATTACTTGTACAAAGTAATTATTTTCCTTGAAATATTTTCCTAGACATTTTCATAAATTTATCTAATTCTCTACTTGTTTTGTCTCCTAATTTATCTGTCAATTCAACATTATCAAGATACCAACTATATAATAGTTCTCGCATATTATCTAATTTTATTAGATTTCTAAGATCATTTACATTATTAACTTCCGCATTATCTAGAATATATTTTCCAATTATATCTAAGATATCGTTTGGATCACTCTTTTCCGTGAATGCTTTTAATATTGACTTACCAACTTGATATCTTAAGTTTTCCTCTAACCAATAAGAAAATTTGACTTGAGGATTATCATGTTCAACTACTAATGATGGTAAATATATATAAATCATATCTACATAATCACGCCAAACATCAATATTTACTTCATCAAATTGAGATAAGTCAGCAACTTTCAAATATTCTATTATATCTCCCTCAACAATTTTTATCTTATCTTTGTTTTCAAATTGAGGTAAGATCGAATTCTCAAATAAATCTATTACATTTTTATCTTTTTCAACAATCGTTATTTCTGATACTTCATCTTTTAGGGACAACATATAAGCTATATATCCAAGTCCACATCCTCCTAAAAGAATTCTACCTTTAGCTGATGATGCAAATTCAGCAAAAGTATTTATTTCGTAAGGTTCAACTGTCATCCAACATACACTAGTACCATTTTCCCAAATTGCTGGTAAACTTACCTTTTGGTCAAAATATCCCCATTTTCTAATTGGCATAAAATCTTCATCTCGTGAATCCGGCCCCGTACATACAACATAATTTGGTCTAATTATTCTCTTTTTAGATAAAAATAGCTTTTCATTTCTATTACTTCCAACTTTAATATCTGTTAAATATCTATTTTGAAATAATTCTTCGGAATCAATTGGTGATATAAAACCGTCTAAGAATTCTTCTCCTCCAGTAAGTTTTTTCATTTCATCAACTTTATTTAAATCAAGTCTTTGCATCTCAACTAAGCCTTCAACTAAACGAAGGCATTCATCTTCATATTTCAATACTTCATCTATTGTTAACTTTAATTCATACATCTTTCTCGTATTAGCAACCATATAAATCCCCCTTAAAACTGCTAACTATATTAGCATATCTAATAGTTTTTGGCAAATAAAAAGACCATTAACTGGTCTAATTTTTAAATTACTTACTTAAAGCACTTACTAATTCAGCTTTTTTCATTGAAGTATATCCTTCAATTCCTGCTGAAGCAGCCATTTCCTTTAATTCGGCAACTGTTAATTTAGAGATATCTGCAGAACTTTCAGGTTCAGCAGCCTTAACTTCTTCATTTACTTTCTTAACAGCTGAAGTTGCTACTTTTCCATTTAATGCATCTTTAGCAATAGTAACATATGATGCAAATAATGTTGGATTATCAATTGCTACTTCACTTAACATCTTTCTGTTGATTTCAACACCAGCTTTAGCAAGACCATTAATGAATCTTGAATAGCTAATGTCATTCATACGGCATGCAGCATTGATTCTTGTAATCCATAATTTACGGAAGTTTCTCTTATTTTGTTTTCTATCTCTAAAAGCATAAGCTCCACTATGGAAAGTTTGTTCTTGTGCAGTTTTATATAATCTATGTTTGCTTCCGAAATATCCTTTAGCACTCTTTAAAACTTTTCTTCTTCTGTTTTTTGAAACAGTTCCACCTTTAACTCTTGTCATATACTATCACCTTAGATGACATTTTTTAATCTGTCAGCTATTCCTTTCGCTAATTGTCCTTTATTTCTTCTTTTTCTAACTGCTTTACTAGTATCTAATGCAGTTTGGTGATTTCCACCACTCTTTTTGTAAGTAATTAAGCCACTCTTATGTTTCTTTAAAACTTTTTTAGTAGCATGATGTGTTTTCATTTTTGGCATAAATAATTCCTCCTAATTTTCTTTTTTTGGTGCAAGCATCATTATCATAGTACGTCCTTCAAGTTTTGGATTACTTTCAATTTCAGAATAATCTTTTAAAGCTTCAGCAAATCTTCTCATTACTTCTTCTCCGTTTTCCGTATGAGCCATCTCACGACCTTTAAAACGAATAGTAACTTTTATCTTGTGTCCTTTTTCAAGATAACTTTGAGCATTCTTTCTTCTAGTTTCAAAATCTCCAACATCAATCTTAGATGATAATTGATATTCCTTAACTTCTCTCATGTTTGCTCTTTGATTCTTTAATGCTTCCTTAGCTTTTTTTGTTTTCTCATATTTATACTTATTATAATCCATAATCTTAGCGACAGGTCGATCAGATCCTGGATTCATAAGTACTAAATCTAGACCAGCAAAATTTGCTATAGTTAATGCATCATCAAGCTTCTTAGTTCCCATTTGTTCACCATTAGGTCCAATAACCATTAGTTCTGGAACTTTAATTCTGTCGTTGATAAGTAAATCATCATTCTTTTTGTTTACGTTTGCTATTGTAACGCACCTCCATTAAATATAATAAAAAGTGAATACCCATGTATCCACTTAAAAACCCAATAATATTATTATAAAAATTATTTCTTGGCTTTATGACCTATGACTACTCGCCATCAGGTGGATGTGGATACATCTCTTTCCTTTTTAGAACAACAATATTATACCAATTTTATGATTATTGTCAAGTACTTTTAATCTTTAAATAATCTTTTCAATATTGGCTTAATTAATTCATAAATAATGAATGCAATTAAATTAAACAATAAGGCATTTAATATTATGTTTAGCGGTAATGTTTCAATACTAATAAATGACCCAATCGGTGTTAAGAACACTATTGCTTCAATTACTAATAGTATTAGTATACCATAATTTAAAATCTTATTTTTAAATAAACCTTGTTTATATACTAATTCTTTTAAATTACGACATACGAAAGCATAAACTATTTCTTGTACTACTAATGATAGCAATGCTAAAGATGCTGCTGTTTCTACTCCATATTTATTTAAAGCTACAAAATAAGTTATAAGAACAAAAGCCGTTTCAATGATTGCTGATGATATAACTGATGCCATAACAAAAGGAGTAAATAAAGGTTTATCGATACCTCTCGGTTTTTTCTTCATTATATCTTTCTCGGAATGTTCAAAAGATAAACATATGCTTGGAATTGAATCCGTTACTAAGTCAATAAATAAAATATGAATTGGCAAAAGAATTGTATGACCAGTAAACATTCCGATTAGAACTGAGAATAATTCGGCAAAGTTACTAGATAAACTATAGACAACATTATTTCTAATATTAGAAAATATTCTTCTTCCTTCTTCAACAGAATCGACAATTGTAGCAAAAGAATCATCAAGTAAAATAACATCGGCAACGGATTTAGTTACTTCAGTTCCCGTGATTCCCATTCCAACACCTACATGAGCATCTTTAATAGCTGGAGCATCATTTACTCCATCGCCTGTCATAGCAACAACCTTACCTCTCTCTTGCCAAGCAGCTACTATTCTTCTCTTATGTTCTGGGCTTACACGAGCATAGACATTATATTTGTCAATTACTTTAACTAGTTCTTCATCAGTATATTTATCTAGTTCAGATCCTAATATTCCTTCATCATTTGATTTTATTATTCCAACTTCCTTAGCGATAGCACAAGCTGTAATTAATGAATCCCCAGTAATCATAACAGGACGAATTCCGGCTGTAATACACTTTTTAACTGATTCTTTAACGTTTTCTCTAGGCGGATCAATAATTCCTACCATACCAGCATATATAAGATTATCTTCATTTTTTAAACAAGATTCGCTAGTAGAAACTTTCTTATCAACTTCTTTGTAAGCGAAACCAATAACCCTAAGAGCATTATTTGCAAGTTCTTTTTCATCAGCATCGATTTCTTTCTTTAAAGAACTAGATAATTTAGCTTTCTTACCTCGATTATCTATATAACTGCATCTATCCAAGATACTATCTAAACTACCTTTAACTAATAAATATCTTTTTCCATTTATTTCATTAACAGTTGACATCATTTTTCGTTCACTATCAAAAGGGGCATCTACAATCCTTGGATGTTTTTCAATCATCTTAATTGGATCAATATGTTTATCTTTTAAATAGTCAATTAAACAAGTTTCTGTTGGATCACCAATTAAATTATCACCATCGATAATTGTATCATTAGCAAGTCCACATATATACTCAAACATATTATCGCTATAGACAATAGTCTTTTTTATTTTCATCTTATTTTGAGTAATAGTTCCTGTTTTATCTGAACATATTATATCTGTTGATCCTAAAGTTTCAACAGCATTCATTTGTCTAACAATCGTATTCTTTTTAGCTAATGCTTGAGCTCCTCCTGATAAGGCAATAGTAATTACCGCCGGAAGTCCTTCAGGTATTGCTGCAACTGCAAGAGATACACATAGCATTACTATCTCCATTAATTTATAATCATTTACTACTCCATAAATAAACATAAACAACAAGATTATAAATATTAGAATAGTAAGATTTTTACTTAATTCTTTAATTTTTATTTGCAATGGAGTCATAACTTCATAAGGTGTATTTAAAGAGACAGCAATCTTACCAAGTTCTGTTAGCATTCCCGTACGAACAATAATAGCTTCGGCACGCCCATTAGTAATATTACATCCGCAAAATAACATATTAAATTGATCTTGTATTTGAAGTTTTCCCTTTAATGCTTTTGTTTGTTTTTTTACCGGTACTGATTCTCCCGTTAATGGAGATTCATCTACTGATAAATTACTTTCGCTAATTATTCTTGCATCAGCAGGTATCTTATCTCCGGCTTCTAAAATGATGATGTCGCCAGGAACTATGTATTTTGAATCAATAATAGTTACTTTCCCATCTCTTTTAATCTTACAAGTTGAAGTAGCATATTTTTTTAATCCTTCCAATGTAACTTCAGCCTTTTCTTCTTGAATAAAACCCATTACAGCATTTATTAAAACAACTACCGTGATTACAATAGTATCTGTATAGTCATGGCTAACTAAAGCTCCATAAACTCCCATAATGATAGCAACAATAATCAAGATAATAATCATCATATCATTAAACTGATCTAAGAATCTTCTTAATTTAGATTTTTTCTTAGCTTCTTCAATAATATTTTCTCCATAAGCATTAATTCTCTTTTCGGCCTCTTTACTTGAAATGCCTTCAAGATTAGAATCTAAAGATTTTAATACTTCTTTTATATCTTTATTATATGCTTCCATATTATCACCTATTATAAGTTTAACAATAATATATATGCAAAACAATAGAGAAAGATGCTTTTTTACATAAAAAAAAGGATTATTTTTTTTCGATTTTGATTAATCCTTTTTCTACTTCTTCCAATGCTCTACCAAGTTCTCTTTTTGATACATATTCAGACTCTTTCATTTGTAAATGTCCAGTTTCTTTCATTTGTTTACTTCTTCTAGACGCAACATGAACAAGTATGTATTTAGAATCTACTGTATTCAATATCTTATCAATAGATGGATAAATCATTATTTCACTCTCCTATAGTAATAATATACTATATAAATACTTATCTTTAAACAAAAGCGAGAAAATATTTACACATTTTTTACGAATTATTGTCTGTTAAATAACCGATGAACACAGTTTGCTTACTTGTACCTTTTTTACAAGTAATTAAAGTAATAGATGTTTTATTTAAATCTCTTATTATTTTGATATGACCATTTTTGGGAACATCATATCTATTGTTATATTGATATGTATATTTTTTGTTATTGTAATATATGATTATCTCATCTCCATATTCAATTAAATGAAGTTTATCAAAGAAGGCAACTTTTGATCTCCCCCGATGAGCCGCAAATATGATATTGCCATTCTTTTCATTAGGCATAGATGATTTTTCAATAAGCATGATATTTTTTTCTACAGTATTCTTTTCATCATCTACTTTATAGAAATATCTCTTTAATTTTAGTTTAGGGATTTCTATTATACCTAAATAATCTTTCTTATTCTCTATTATTTCATTGTTTTCTATATTTGGTTCAATAAATGTATTATCACTTATTATAGATAGAGATAATATATTTATTATAATGATTAATATAGAAATAATTAATCTTTTAAACATATTCTTAAAGATATAATGGTTATACTTAATAGAAATAATAATATAGAAAAATAATTATATACATTAGTACTAGGTACGTTAACAATTAGACCTTCCTCCTCATTTGAATCATAAGTAGGCTCTTCATCTACTCTATTACCAATAGGTTCTTTATCTTCATCTTCCGGAATAATTGGTTGTTCTTTATCTTCCGGTATTTCGATTTTATCTTCCGGTTTTTCAATTGGCTTTTCTATTTCTTCTTTTGGTTCTTCAGGATCTTTGGGTTCTTCAGGATCTTTTGGTTCTTCAGGGATTTCCGGTTCAGTTGGTTTATCAGGTTCTTTTTCGTTTTCTATTTTCTCATTTAACAATTTATATGTAGGATTTAAATTAGCATGATCTACTTTTACATAGTATGTTTTATCATCTTTTAGATATCCATCTAAAGCTGTATTTTCCTTTATAAAATATTCTCCAACTTTTACATCAAATTTTACTTTTCCATATTCATTTGTCGATTTTGTTTCAATTAAACTTTTGTCTTTACTATAAAGGGAATAAGTTACATTTTCTAATGGGAATAGTTTATTAGCATCCAATTTTGTAATCTCTAATATACCTGTTTTAAGTTTGTTTTCAACTTTAATTTCTTCTAATTCAATAGAATCTTGATACTCTTCAGGATAAGACAGAGTTACTTCGTACTTTTGATTATTAAGTTCATAATCATCTAATTCTGTGATCTCTTTTAAGTAATATTTGCCTGGTAATATAAAACTTTGAGTTTTATGAATTTTTCCATGTTCGTCAGTATTAAAAGTTGCAAGTAATTGATCTTTCTTTAAGAATGTTCCCCCAAATATATTCTTTATATCTTCGTTAGCATATAAACCAAACGATATATTTTGTCCTGGAATATGAGATACTGTTCCATTATCTTGCATTACCTCTAGAGTTTTGTCTAAATTAAACACAAACTTACTCATATCTAACACTAAAATAGTTGATTCATCTTTATCGTTTATCTCGACAATTTTTTGTGCACTTTTAAAGCCCGGAATATTAGTAATGGTCTCTAATTCAAAAGTCCCGGATGGTACATGAATATTCGAATAACCAACAATACTCTTTTCTGTAGAATAAATACTACCCTTTTTATAAATTAAATTACCTGCTCCATCATATATGTCTTTCTTTACCTTTATAGTTACTTCAACATCTGGGAAAAAATAACTTCTAGATACATTACGTTTATCTTCCGTATATTGCTGAGGAACTAATGCATATACAATAAAGCTTAGGACATGGTCTTTAACTTTAACATTTTTGGTTACGACATCATCTTCCATGTCTCCAGGCTCTAAGACATTTTGATATTTATCACTGACATATATTTTCATTTTTTTATTCCATTTATTAAACTTTCTTCTTAAGGAATAGGAAAAATTTCCCGCTTTATTTAATGATTTAATTATTACTTTTTGATCCTCAATAGATACATCTATTCCTTCATCATATTTATCAATTTCATAAAACTTTAAGTTCCCTGTTTTTTCCTCTTCCTCTTCTACTGTATTAATTTCCATATCAATATTACTTAGAAAAAGATTCCACTTATGAACACTTACGAGTTTCTTTAACTCGTTTATTTTTTTATCATACTCAAAACTTTGTTTTGTTGACGAAATACTATTAGTAATATAATGTCTATAGTTTGGCGCTTGTAATTGCCAAATAAGAGCTTGTGTTACTGCATACCATTCAGGACTTGTATGATCGTATTTATCATCCTTATAACCATATCCATAATAAGCAACTAGATTTAATTCATCAATTAAGCTATCAGATAAATTAGTTTCTTTTACATTGTGATCATATACTCTATAGTCATTTGTCGTTGCTCCCGTTAGGTGTTGCCATGATTCTATACAATATACGATATTGTGGTTAATGGAATCACGATATATATAAGCTGCTTCATGAAATTCATGGGTTGGATATTTTACATCTTCAGTATCCTGTCTTGTCTTATAATAATAAACACCTTTAATAGGTTCCCCTTTTTCAATAACTCCTTTATATTCTTCGGCATTTATACTACTGATATTTATTAAGAAAACAGCTAATATAAATGCCATATATTTAATTATTTTTTTCATATAAAAAGACTTACAAATGTAAGTCCCTCCTTTCTCTATATTCTTCTTGTCTAGAACAATAGCTAGACATTTTCATACAACTAAATACAAAAACTAATAATAAAAAGATTAATGTATAAATCATAATTCTCCTTTCATAACCGATATGGAAAAAGCTTCCGTTATTTTAAATACTACACTCTTTTTAATTTTTCGCATATTCATTATGGAAATATTCATTACTTCAGAGAATTGTTCATCAGTCACATTGCGATATAACATACATCTCATAAAATATTCTTTTTCAATTTCGCAGAATGTCTCAAAAGCCATCTTAAACTTGTTTGAAATATAAGTGTATTCTTCTTCACTTTCGATTGTTTTAATAACATTGTTTAATACTCTATTATTATTATAACCTTTATTGCTTATATTTATTCCAAACGAGCTTTTCATATCTCCAGTAAGTCGATATGATGCTCTTTCATATTCTAATAAAAGTCTATCAACTTTTTTTAAACATTCTCCATAATCGAACAAATCCATAATTCTCTTGTCCATAATATGCTTTGGTTTTAATTTAGTTTCTTCCGTTAATATTCCCCCTAAAAAAAGTTGTAGGTTTACTACAACTATCCATTTATTTTTACTACGGGGAATATTCTATTCTATTTAATATGATTTGTCAAATCCCATTTCGACCATCCTACTATATTATATAGCTAATAAATAAAATGTGAATATCATTCACTGATCAATTACTGATTAATTTCTGTTAAAAAAATTAAAACTTCTATTTCTAGAAGTTTTTGCAGCAAGGATCATATACGTGTTCACATGTGTCACATTCACTCATAGTAAAGCATGGTGTATATGTATGGCGAATTATATGATGATTTACTATTTTAGTATGTACTGGAATAACGTGTGGAACTTCATGCATGATATATCTCTCACATACTCTTGTCTCTGGACATTCATATACTGGAGGACATGGACAACCGGGATTCACTGCTTCTTGCATATTTGGATCGGTAGTCTTCATTTCTTGTTCATAACATCTTGGATTCATAAACGATTCCCCTTTCTACCTTATAATATGCAAGCAATAAAATAAGGACTATGTAATTAGTCCTTATTTCAATAAATAATATAAAAAAGATAACTTTAGTTATCTTCTTTATTACTTATTCTTAATTAAGCCAAGTACAAGTTCACAAATTAGTCCAAGTCCATAGAATAACATTACAGCACCAACTAATCCACCAACATATGGTACATATGATAATACTTTAACTACAACTATACCTGCTAATAATTCTAAATAGAAATTTGGTTTTAATTTTAATTTCCAAATATTATGAGTAAATATATAACTTGCAAGTATACCAGCCATATAGATAGCAAATACATATAGGGCTAATGTAATTAATGATATTGGTAATAATATACCAGTAACCATTGCAAAGATAGAAACAATTGGTACAACTATTAATGCAGCTAACCCTTTGAATGAAGAACCAATTACAGTTTTACCTTCAAACTTAGTTTTATCTAAAGCTTTTCTTACTTTAGAGAATAATAGTAAAATAATTAAAGCCGAAACATAACTAGTTAATACACTTATAATAGCATCTACTATTTTAGTTTGAAGTGATTCTTCAACAACTTCTTCAGATTTTTCTTTTACAAGTTTTCCATAGTTACTTGCCGTCATGCCTTCAACTTCACAAGTCTCATCAATTGTTAATGTTCCAACTATTTTAGTTTTCTCATCAATGATAATTGAATCAGCATAAATATGAGCATTTCCTTTAACTTCGATACCACTTATATCAACTACTGAGCCTGCAACATTTAAGTTTCTTGCAACATCACTACTGACAGTAATCATATTACCAGCTATGAATAAATCACGATTTAGTTTTGCTTTATCAGTAATTGTAATCATATTACCAGCAACGAATAAATCCCTTTTAACATCATCAGATATTGTAATAATATTACCTGCATATCCACCAATGTCAGTTTTGCCATCACCATTAACTTGATTTCCAAAAACCATTGCTAAACCATCAATCTCTGCTGAATTATAAACGGAGTTTCCAAATATTAGTTTTGACTCATTGTGCTTTCCATCTAATTTAGTTGTATTTTCACCAGCAACTAAAACTTTTGCACTTACCATAGATGGTACTAATAATACCATAAGAACTGTAGCTATAAATGTATAAAGTCTCTTTTTCATAAACATCACCTTTCTAAGATAATTCTATCATAAATATTGCAAGAAGTATATAATAGCCAATCCTATAAAGAGAATTTGTTTAATAATATTCTAATTATCTCCTATTTTCCTTTTCTTCTTATTATAAGAGCCTGATTATAAAGTTCAGTAAATCTTTTGTTAAAAAGGTCAACATCATACTCAACTGTACCCTTACTATCAAATGGATCTGAAAAAATAACTGTATTTTTTTCTTTGTCATATCCTATAAGAACTAAACAATGTTCATTTGATTTCCAATCAAATTTTGTTCCGTCTTGAAGGGTCCAAGAAGATCTTCCAGTATAAGATTCTTTCATAAACATTGTTGCCCATACTATAACTGGATGTCCATTGTCAATCTGCTCATATAATTCTTTTATTGAACTATTACTGATATCAACTACTTCAAAATAATCAATGTTATTGTTTTTAAAAAAAACATTTAAAGTTTCGATAATTACGGGTGCATAGCAACCATAATAACTAAGTTTAGGGTTGCCTATGAATTTACACCATGGTGATTCCCAACATCCATTTGCATTAGCTGATTCCATTATTGGTAAATAAGATAAAAGTTCCACTTTATCTACCTTGATACCTTCATAATTCATTACAATGGCAGCGGAAGTAACTTCGCATCCCGCTGGTAATTCTGGCAATTGCTGAATATTTTCAACAGGAAGAACAACTCGTTTTTCTGTTTGCAATACTTTATTTATCATTATCAACCAATTCTTTCTTATTTGTATAGATTCCTTATTGAAATATTTATATTAATGTTAATAAACATTTATTTACATAGAACACTAAAAATCAATGTAAATAATTTGTAATTAAAAATTCTATAATAAATGGTGTTCCCGGGGAGAATCGAACTCCCGACCTTTCGCTTAGGAGGCAAACGCTCTATCCTACTGAGCTACGAGAACATATAATTATATTATCACAAAAAAATAACAATGTGAACTATTTGCGTCCCATTGTTATTATGTAATATGCACATATTCCTGCAAGATCTAACTTATTTTTAACTTTATTAGTAAATCTTGTATATTTAAATTTATGTTGGAATAATTCAACAGTTGAAATTGTCTTATCAACTAAAGATAATACCCAGCTTTCCTTATATTTAGGGAATTTTAAACTTGCTGGAAACATATGTGTTTCAATAGCATTTGTCTCTATTTCATTAAGGTTAAATTCACCTTTTGCATTGGCTAAAGCAATAGATGGGTGAACAACTAACTCAGCAAATCCCTTAGTTCCACACAATTCATCATTTGTAAAAAAATCATGTAGAATAGCTGCTCTAGTAGCTGATTCATAATCTAAATGTAATTTTTTTGAAATATTATAAACATATCTTGCAACTTTCAAAGAATGATCCATTCTTGACATTCCATGATGAGTTTCAAGTGATATTTTATTAAATTTCTTATTACTAAGTATATTTGATGCAATAGCCTCAAAACTTAAATCATTCTTCATGATTAATTCACTCCTGTACTTTCTAATTATATCATTTAGCAATATTCATGTATAGTAAAAACATATTATTTAACACTTTATTACCCAGCTAGTGTTAAATATTTATTATTAATATTATCAACAATTACTTTATCTTGTTTACTAAAAACTGTCCCATTACTCAATATTATACTATCTTGAGTTTCTTGATAACCGGACATTATAATATTAGTACTTATTGTATCTGATGTCAAGTAAAGGCTAGTCTCACATTTTAAAGTACCATTAATCAATAGCAAACTATTATATCCTTCATTCTTACTATAATAATACTTATATTCATCATCATAGATATTTAGAATAATATCATTTTGACTAATTCCACCTTCGGTAATTTCAAATCGTTCATTATTGTCAAGCACTAAGGCTTCATCTACTATAGTATATGTTCCGTAAGTTTGATTAATTACTGAAGCCTCATTTTTATCAATGGAAAAGTAATATAAACTATTATTAACTAGGTCAAAGTTTCCTGGAAGAAGGAACAATATTCTACTTGAAGTTTCAAACTTTCTAACTTTTGATAAATCAGTTAAATAATTTAATACTTTAGTATGCATATTCAATCTAGTTGTCGTTGTTGTTGTAGTTGGTTCTTCTCCTTTATCAATAAATTCTTTAGAATATTTTAAGGCGAAGAAGATTAAAGCCCCACCAACAATAAGACTAATTATTACTATTAAGGCATTTATAAGGGGATTCTTCTTCTTTACTTTAATAGCATTGTTAACAACTTTTGCATCTTCCGCATTAATTGCAGAATTGGCTTGTAATGTTGCACTTACTATATTAGTTCTTTCACGATTTAGAATATCAGATGCTTCTCTTAGATCAGCATTATTTAAATCAACACTTTTAGGAGCAACATAATTATTACTATTATTATTTTCATTATTCATAAAACTTTATCCTTCCAACACAATTACTTCTGATACTATTTTTTTAACCCATCTCGTATGTTTATTCATTACTACTTTATAATGAGTATTTTCTTTTACTTTTTCTTTTGTATAGTATTCTATTATCTTTTCTTCTTCATCGATAAAAGTAATACAATTAAGACCATTTTCTTCTTCTATATATATACACTCTAATACACATTCTTTAAAGGCAAATAAAAGATAATTGATATATATAAATAATATTGTAATAGCTATACCTATAAAGAATTTAAAAATACTAAATTTAATAAATATTGCGTTAATTAATAAAGCAATAGCAAAGATAAATAATAGTAAAAAAGATACATAACTAGAACATAAATTACTATGATTATTTAAATTATTTATAAACTTTATATTTTTTAGAGTTTTATTTAAACTATTTGGCAATAGAAAAGATGATATTAATAAAACTAATGTTGATATAACTATATAAATCGTATTTATGTCATTACCTAAAGCATAAGGTATTATACCAGAAATAAAGAATACAAATGCCGTTGATATAATCGGAATAATGATTAGTGTTTCAATCATATTATCACTCTATTCTATTAGTTATTATATCATAAAAAAAACTTACTAAAAAGTAAGTTTTATTCTTTATCTTCTAAATTGTCAATAACCATTGTATTTTCAAATCCATCGGGAGTTGTTCTAACAACTTGAACATTAGGATTCATATTTTGAGTTACAACAGTTTTCGTAATTCCCGGTCCTTGTTGAGCACTAGGTGTTTTTACATTGACAACCTTAGTTGGAACAACTGTCTTTCTTCCAACTCCTACAACATTTTGACCATTTACTTGAATACTTGAAGTATTTGTATTCATTTGTCTATTAAGTTCGGCTCTAGCTCTATTATTTATATCTATTCTTGCTTCCATAGCAGCTTTTCTATTAATCAATGCATAAACTATTGCACCAATTAAACCAATTCCTAAAACTATTGAAAGAATTATCAATATTATTTTTGTATAACTTCTTTTAATATTGATTACATAGTCAGTAGAATAATCATTTCCGTAAGATACTTTAATATATATTTTATTATTTCCTTTAGTTAGAGTCTTTAATCCAACTCCGGCAATGTTAACATCATCATTTAAGGTTTCAGCTATTACATATAATTCATCGACATCATAAGGAACTTTTATTGTATATTCATATTTATCAGGACTAAATGCAAATCCATGGTCAACAACTTTTAAACCTGTTAATTTAGTATCGTGATTAGCAGTATCGTCGGGTCTTGTAATAATAAGTTGATATGTATTAACTTGAGATGTTGATAAATTTCTAAGTACTAATTCAACAGCATTTCTTCCGGGAGATAAATTTCTTACTCCCGTACCAGTAATAGTTACACCTTCTGTTGAAGTTGCACTAATTGTAACGTTTTCTGTGAATGATTCCGTAGTTACATAATAAATTCCATTATTGTATGTTACCTCAAATCCATCAACTGTAACACTAGTTAATTTAAGTGGTTCCAATACTGGATTAGTAATTGGAGCTGTTGTTGGATTTGTTACTACTGGAGGTTTTACTGGATTAGGTTTTTTTGTTGTTTTTGTCGTTGTTGGTTTTGTTGTTGGTGCTGTTGTTGGTTGTGTTGGTTTTTCTTTAACAAGAAATGATGCACTTCTTTCAGATGTAATACTTCCATCACTTACTGTTGCTTGAACTCCATTTACTCTTATCGTAACAGTTCCTGTACCTTCAGTGCTCATATTAACAGTTGCAATTGTGAATGATCCAGTCTTATCTCGATCAGTAATATAGGCAAAAGAAGCGCTTTTTGGAGAAACAGCATTTTCCATAGCCGTAAATCCGCTTCCTGCCGAAACTGATGTAATTGATGCTGGTCCAGATACGCTTATCTTTCCTTCAATATCTTGTAAAGCTGAAGAATTGCCTTGAATTACACATCTTGCGCTTTCTCCTACCGTTACATTATTACAACTTACTGTTAATGTAGAAGCATTTACTATTCCTGGAAACATAAAAGTTGCAATTAAAATGATTAATAATTTGCTCTTTTTCATCTCTTAAATACACCCTTTCTACTCATAATAAAATATATGAATATTCCTATTATGATAATAACACAACCCACAAAAATTTTTGTTAATACCGAAAAACTTTTGTCATTATTTACACTTTTTTTATCACTATTGTCGATTTCAATTTCTTCTAAATTTTCATTGACTATTTTTAATTCATCGACTTTGATATCTTCTATTTTTAATTCCCTCTTTGATTTTATTTTAAGTGTACCTATTTCAAATTCACCATTTATTTTTTCATCAAAGACAATTGATACCCAATTGTTTTCTGCTGAACCAAGATAGTTCTCTTTTAATATAAATTCACTTGATTCAACATATGATGGAAGCAAAACTTTGAAATCAATTGCATTGATATATTCTTTGGTTTTGCCTACAACATCACATTCATATAAATCATTTTCTTTTTTGCAGTCAAAATTAATTATATTATCTGCACTAACACTTATTGGCATTAGTAATAAAAGAGCTAATAGAATTTTAAATTTCATTATAAGTTCCTCGATAGAATCTAAATAATGTTGTTACATCATTTAAATTAATATTAGGATTATTGTTAATATGAGCAGCTTTTTCTTGATATTTATCAACTACAATAGATTTTCTGTAAATTCTATATACATATGTAACATCATTTAAAGCTATGACTCCATCACGATTTACATCACCTATTACAATTATCGTATAAGTTATACCGCCACTAGTAATAGTAGAACCAGTACCCACTAAATTCTTATTATTAACTAGTTGATTATCAATAGTATAATCACTAGATAAATATTTTAAATTACTTACTAAAAGTTCTTTTGTAAATTCTTTAACATTTAAAGAGTTAACAAATATCGTTTTATTAACATGATCAACTTCATAGATATCACTTGATAGTTGATTAGAAATGGTAATTTCAATTTCTCTATGATAATCAGGATGATCAATAATTAATTTAGCATTACCTTTATTAACAGGAATAATCGTATTATCTTTAACTGTAAATACACTTTCATCACTTGAAGTAATATTTACTTTCTTATTAGTTGCATTTGTTGGATCAAAATATACGGCAAATTCGATATTAGTTCCAACAGATGTAGATATATTTGTAATTATTTCACTATTTACTGTTATATTAATAATATTCGCTGGTATGTATTCATAAACATTTATTGTTCTTCCATCATAAGGTAATCCATTTAGACAAATAGCTATTTCATATTCTCCAACATCTAGAGAATCAATGCTCACCTTACTTGTTAAATAAGACATACCCCATTCTTCTAAACTACCTAAGTTAATATTATCAATCTCTTTAACTTCTTTTCCTTTATTGTATACTTTGATTGAATATTTAGCATCAGCATTAGTATAATCAGAAGTAAACTTATAATCTACTAGTGCACTATCAACATCATAGAAAGCACTTGCATCATCATTATATATATTAGATGGTGTTACTTTAGAATCAACACTTAAACGAACTCTATATTTAGTTCTATCTATCCTAAATGATAATCTATTAGAAACATTATAATCATTATCTTCATTAGTTAATAATAATTCTACATAGTATTCACCAACACGAGCTTTAAATGCTAAAATATCAATCTTATATTCGTTATCAGTTCTACTAACATTAAAGGCATTAGTTACATTATCTTCAGCAATTGTACTATATACGATATTTCCATTAATATCATATATTCTAGTCTGCATCTTAGATAATTCATCATCACTAATATTCGTTGTGTCTAAATTAAATGTATAGTACTGGTTAGACTCATCAGCGTATATTGTAGATGATGATGCTTGCATATTTTGAATTAATATCTTTTTATATTTACCATATATCGTTATTTCAATATCTTCGTTAGTAGTTACTTTACCTGTTTCGGGATCTATATAAGTTATAGTAACTGTATATTTACCACTAGCTATAGCAGGTTCTTTAGCTACTAATTCAAGATCGATATGATTAGAGTACTTACTAATATTTAATTCATTATTTACCGTATTAGATTTAGAATCTTTAACAACAACACCGATGTCTTCTACAGAAACATCATAGATACTTTCAATATTAATCTTGAAAATACCTCCCGTATTATTATGAATTCTTCCATCGTCTGTATTAGATATAATATCAACATTTTTAACTGAAATACTCTTCTCATAATCTTTGATTTCAAAGTAAGAAGTTTGAGTAACCGTATAATCATTTAAACGATATGATATTTGAAGTTTATATAATCCAGGCTCAACTTGATTCTTTAAGTATTTTAAATAAATATCAAAATTGATTAATGGAGATTCTTCTGTTGGTGCAATCTCAAAGAAACTTGTAACATCTACATTATCAGAATTCGTAATTACAGCATTACTTGCAAATATAGTCTTTTGACGATGCTTCTCAGCTTCACTTAACCCATCAAAGACATTTTCTGTATTAATTGTATAAATTACTTTTCCATAAGGATCAGCATTAGCTATTGGTGGATTAGGTTCATACTTAGGTTCACTTAATTCAAAATTGAAATATGCTTTATTTAATGTAAATATGAATCTATCAGATACAATATTACCATCAGCATTAGTATATTCAACAGTAATCAAATACTCTCCATATTCAGCTGTATTTGCGTTATATGTTATATCCAACAAATGATTATTAATATAAGAAGTAGCATTGTAATTAAACTCTCTTGAATAATCACCGTTACCATTAGTATCAGTTATTTTAACTACAGTATTTTCATATGAAGTACCTAAAACTGTTACAGGTATTTGAATATGTCCTCGTTTATTTTTAAATAGATTTGGTACTGTCTTAGTACTAGTTATATCAGAATACATTACAGCATCATTAAATGCTATTCTAACGAATTCAGTTTCTACTTTAAATGGAATTATAACCTTATCTCTATCATTATAATAAATGATAAGTGAATAATCGCCTTTAGTTAATTTAATACCATCCTGTTTATTATTATATCTTAGGGTAATATGATCTCTTTCAATTGTAGCATCGAATAATTCATTATATTCGTGAGATACTGATGGTTGACAAGTTTCCCCGAAACACTTTGTAATACTGAAATTAGCATTATTTTCGTGTGGTGTATTAAGAGTTACATCTAATGTAATATCGGACAAATTCAAGTAGAACTTATCAACATTGATGTCTTCTTCTACATCATGGAAAATACCATTTATTTTTAAACTAGCATCCCAATTAAATAAAGTATTTAAACTTGAAAATTTAAATTCTCTCTTTGATTCTTCATATTCAAATTCTATAAAGAATTGGGCATCTTCATTTATTGGGGCTACAGTTGGATCAACTTCAATATAAAGAGTTATCTTATATTCATAAGTATCTCCATTATATTCTTTATTGTATAGTTCAGGAGTTCCTGTTGAAATTATAAACATACGATTATTGGCATCAACGGAAGATACATCAACATAATCACGAATTGTTTTATTATACATTTTAATAGTATATTTAATTTCATCTAATCGATCTTCATTAATATGAGAAACGTATACATCTCTTTGAATAGTATATCTATTGTTAGAATCTATTCTAGGTCTTTCTTCATCACTGATTGTGTAATTATATACATTACCAGAAACATTGAAGTTTCTCGTCGATGTATTTGTTTCATTATTATTTTCCTTATAAGTTGCAATTAATTGATATTCTCCTTCAATTGCTGCATTTTTTACATTAGTTAATCTAACTGTATAAGCTAATAAATCAGGATTTTCAGAATCTACAGTATATGAAACATCATAGTTAAATACTACTACACCATCTTTCAAGAAACGTTTCTTAGCGGTATCAGCAACAAGTTCATCAGTTGTAGTTTGATTTATAACACGAACAAGTTTCAATTGGATATTTTCTGGATGGCTTATAAAGTATCCAGTAGCTTCAAAGCATTTATTTTCTGAATAGTTTTTAGCAAATTTAATTTCATCAGTAGTATCAAATACTAAACCATAATATTTTGGATTAACCTCGAATTCTTTATAAGCTGTGCCATCTTTAAGTCCAAAGCCATCATTAGTATAATCTATTGCTAAACGATATTTTCCACCTTCCGTTTTTGAAGGAATAGTTTTAACTATAACATTAGATTTTTCACTACTAAATGTAGCTGTTATATTGAACTTATCAGTTACATTTACCCAATTTTTACCATTTAGTTTTTCAACACGATAACTAAATCCATCATAATTATAAATGTATTTTGGATTAATATTAAATTCGGCTGTACTATCGATATTAGCATATAAAGTAGTTGTATCATTTCCAACATTGGAAGTACTTGGATCTTTAATATCTACATCATATTGTGGTTCACTATATCTAATCATTGTCATATGAATATTTCGGTTCCACATTTCTGGGAATCTTTCTCTTGTAATAACAGGTTCATCAGAATTATTAATATATCCTACGCCCATTGCACCTTCAAATCCAACATAAGCATAGTAAGTTCCTGCTTTAACCTCTATTTTTGGCAAAACAGTAATTGCCCTTTCAAGGTTATATGGATTAGCATCTATTGAAATATTAAATTGATTAGTAACATCAGCGCCAACATAAGGTTGACCATTTTCATCTCTTAATTCTCTTAAAGACCCTCTAATTCGTCCATTTATAATATTGTCATTTTCGTCAAATACATATCTTAATGCATTATTGTAATAATATTCAGGATACTTTTTATTGAAATCAATAACATCTTCATTAGTTACAGTTTTACCATTTTCATCAATATATGTAACATATGTAATATCATTTTCCGTATCAGTATGTAATTTTTGTACTTTAACATTAAATTTATTTGTGCTTAATAAGTCTCCCGTCGTTGCATCAAATTGATAATACTTAAATAGTTCATATGCTTCGGCATACTTAGTTTTAAATTCATTTATTGGCAGCGTTATAGGTGCTCGTTGGGCAATGTCATTATATGTAAGATTAAAAGTTACATTTCCTTCTTTATAATTTAATAATTGAATAACATAATCTTTTTGTCTATAGAAATATATTGTTGATTCACAAGCGCTTAAAGATGAATTATCAGTGCAATCAGCCTGTTCAGTATAAATCTTAACGGACATAGAATTACTAGGTTTTGTATCCATAAGGTTTCCTGATTTAGACATATAAAAGCCTAAGTACCATTCATATCTCTTATTTCCCGGAGGAGTTCCATTATATGAATCAAATGGATCCGTTAAGTGTCCATCACTTGTACTTTGTAGATAGTAATCTATTTCTCCATCTAGAATACTAAATGTAAAGCTATATGTCTCTTTAACTTTCTCAAAGCGATATGTAACTGTATATGTATCTGTATAGTCTTCAAGTGTGTTATCATAATCAATTGTTAAATTCATGGTGTTGTTAGTAGATTCTTCAGTACTACCACTTTCATATTCCTGTCTAATAACTCTGAACCCATCATTTTCATTGACAACAGTTCCATCACTTTTTGTAATTACTGGCATAACTTTTTTATCATTGTCAGATAAATATGAATAGTTAATTTTGAAATTTAATTGACCACCAGTAACGGATAAAATTTGTTTATTCTTATCTTGTAAAAGTTTATTTTTTATGGTCTTTTCGCCTTTATCATTGTATTGAACATATCCATTTGTATCAAATGTATAAATACGTATTCCACTAATAATATCGGTCAACTCAATAGCTGCCGTTATACCAGGATAAAGAGTTTCTAATTCTTCCGGTGTTGCTGTCTTATTTCCTACACCATCATTATAGTAATATATATTGTTATAGAATCTAACGACACTAATAGCATTGAATTTTACTACCGGTCTACCACTAACAAAAGTAACATCACTTAAACTAAAGTTTTTATATGTATTAAGGAACTCATCTTCCGACATTTGAATCTTCTCATAAGTAACGCCATCGCTTGCTAATTCTTCTAATGTAATTTGTGAACCACTTTTACCAATAATTCTCATCGTATATGGTTTTGTCTCTTCATATCTCGTATAACGATAACTAGTTCTTAAATCTACTTGTTCTTGGAATTCAATAGTTCTTGCCCCTAGAGAGAAGTTATATACTTGTTGATAATTAGGTCTAGCCGTTGTATATGAATTATTTTTATATTGAACAACCATTCTATAGTTTCCTGGCCATAATCCTATCCACCATCCAACCTTATTTGTTACGGAAAAGTATCTATTATATCTGTTAACCGAGAATTTATCTGTACAATCATTTCCCCACTCATCATATATTTTTAGTACATAATCGAATATCGAAGAATTTGTTGGTTCAACATTTGTTAAACTAACTTCCCATGTATTATATTTATTTGATGGTGATGTTGCTGGCCCTTGAGTTTTTCTAACAGCAAGGTTAAAATGATAATATCTTCCTATTAAATCAAAAGTTCTAGAAGCATATGCTCCACTAGAACCATATCTAAACTCAACTTTATATTGACCTTGTGGATATACTTTCCCCGATCTCATTTTAATGGTAAATGTTGCTTGTCCATTAGAAACTCCCGTTCTCGAAATATCGAAATCATTAGTTACATCTGTCGATCCCTGAATAATTTTTACATTAATATTGTTTTGATCATCACTTGCAACATTTTTGATGCCTTTAAGAGTCATAATTATTGTACCCGGTTTATCTCTATACATTTGATTAACATCGTTTGCTCCACTAGCATAAGCAGAGTATCTTAAATCAACACTCCCAAATGAAATTGGTTCTTTATTAGTATTTGTTGTTCCAATGTTAGAACAACTTGTAGATGATTTTGACAGATAATTCTTTGATACCCATTTATCAGATACTTTACTAATTTTAGCAAAATTATTTTTTGTACAATATACAGTAACTTGAGTACATTTGCTCAATGTACCTAGAACTGTTCCACTAGTACTACTTGTATTTCTAATATTTAAATTGGTTGCAGTAACATAATATATTGTTCCTTCTCCTGTAGTACATGAACCAGCATTTTTATCACTATTTGCTATTGTTCTAAATTGTTTATCCAAATCATAGTCTAATCGTATATTAAATGACACAGCAAAAACAACAATCAATAAAGATATTGCTATAATCTTATTAAAGTATCTTTTCATATCATTCACATCCTATGTTAAAATTATACCATTTTGAATAATCTATGTAAACATTATTAAACCAAATAATTCAACAAAAACATCTATTTTTATATTACCCTAAACAACACATAATTAATCTAAAAATATTGAATTATATATCTGTTAATTGATATAATATATATAGTATGAGGTGGTATTAATGTATTGCAAAGGTTGTAATTCATTATTAGAAGAAAATAATTCGGTATGTCCAAAATGTGGACTTGACAATGATACTGTTTTAGAAGAGACAACAGAGATCTATTTAAATAATATAACTGATCCGAGAAAGAACAATAATAAAAGGAATAAATTTGCTGTAACTTTATGTTTATTCTTTGCCCTATCAATATTAGTAATTGGTATATATATTTTTAAAGATTCAACTAAAGCAGAAATAAAAGATAATTCAACGACAACAACTACAGAAAAAGTAAATGAAAAGATTAAAACCTTTAAATTCGGTTCATTGAGGCTTCAATATCCAAAAGATATTTACGGAACAAGTACTAATACGATTTTCTTAAAAGATGATAATAGCATTAATATTGTTTGCAACAATGTTTCTTACGAAGAATATAACACTTATATTACAACAAATGAAGTTCTAGATGATTCTCTCGGAGAAATACCTACAAAGACTTTTGCTAACGATGTAAGTTATTATCATATATTCACAGTTAAAGATAAATACTACTTAATAGAAATTAATCATAAAGGCTTAGAAACTTCAGAAGAAACAAAATTAGAATTATCAAAGATAATAAAGTCTTTAACAATAAAATAAGGATTATTATGATCCTTATTTTTTTATTTGTTTACTATCTCCATTTAGATAATTAATTTCTATCCCGCTTTGAACATTATAAACAAAAACATTAAATTTTATACCTTCTCCATTATCTTCAACAGATAAAGCTTCCATTTGTACTCCTTTAGCAAGTAAGTTATTATTATCAAAAACTGGTGTAACTCGATATAGTACATGATTTTTTGTTCTCTTAATATATTCTGCTACCTCATTTTCAAAATCTAACATAGCTCCCGCATTCATCTCTCTAGTACAAGTAATAAGATTATTCTTGTTGGCATTTTCCCCAGTAAGTTGATAACCAATTAAATGACATCTATTGTATAAATAATTGCCATCTATTCCACTATATTTTATCGTATGCCAGCCTGATGGTCTTACACTTCCTATTGTTCCCCTTTTTTCTGTTGGCATTAGATCTATTCCAATATTAGCAATTGCTTCGCCACATCTTCCTAGTTTATCAAGATTAGAATACTTTTCAAAAGATGTTGTGTTTATTAATTCTTCATCAAAGTTTGGAGTATTAGAATCAAGGATAATATATGATAATCCATTATATTCAGGAATGTTATTGCTTGGTCTATTAGTAAAATGATTATTAACATCAAATAAGAATATATAATCCATTTTATCAGGAAAGAATATATAACCAGCAATATATATTAGCAATATTACAACGATAGCTATTTGAAAATATTTTAATTCAATTTTATTCCTACGTCTTCTTCCCATATTCGTACTTCCTTATAATAAGATTATAACACAAAAAAGAGCAAAAGAAATCTTTGCTCTTAATATCTACATCAATATAATAATATTAATATGCAATAAAGTTTAAATAGTAAATCGATTTGTCGTTGGGATTTGTTTCTATCTAAAATTTTTTTGTATTTGTATTAATATTAAAAATCAATATTACATATTTTTACTAAAATATTAATAAGAATTAATTAAACTAAAGATAATTCTACACCACACATTTGGTCATAGTATGATCTGATAGTTTGATCAAATAAATAAACATGTCCATATCCATTATTATTGAAAATAAACTTACGACTATTAACTAAAGTAATGTTCTTCTTAGCATGTTGATATGATACTGCAACTTTACCTTTTTTAGCTATGGTAAATGATAAATCAAATGCCAAAGAGCCAATAGTAGTATCATTTGGTAATCGGTGCGTTGCTGAAGCGCCAGTACTGGTTGTAATATATTCTACTGCTGTAGATGCATTTCCATTTATGTACTTATGAGAAGTAACTGCTGATGGTGCACTTGATCCAAGTTGCATTGCGCCAAATAAATCATAGCTTCTTGCTGTAGGAAGTTTTTTCCATACTAATTTTGCTGAAACCATACATTTTGTTCCGCAAGCTGACTGTACATCTAATCTTTTATAATCAGTTTCATGATAACCAGTATCGCCACTCAACAAACTAATGCCAGGATTAGGCATGTTATCGTCACTAGATACATGTTTAATTTCTTGACCAAATATATTGTTATCTTTTAATATATTATATTCATCCATAGTAATTACAGATGGATAATTTTCATGATATAATTCGACTATAAAATCGTATTCTGGCTTGGTTAGAATAACGCCGTTTTCATTTTCGAAATATGACTCTGCTGAAACACTACCACAAAACATAATTGATACTAATAAAATAACAAAAGTCTTTTTAACCATTTTGTTCTCTACTCCTTTCTAAATTCAACTATAGCACAAATTCACAAAAACAGGTTGTTCCATTTCGGAACAACCCATTATTTTTTTATTTCATTTACTATTTCTTTTATCAATTTAATATCTTTATTAACGTTTTTACACTTTGGTCCATTACATACCATAGAAGTCAAATTCTTTAAATATAAACTTTTAGGTGAATTTGTTATATCATTTAATTTCAGTTCTTCATAACCATCTATATATGAATACACTAAATTGTATTCATGTTTTTTATATTTAAAGAAAATATTTAAATCGTTATTTGCAATAAACACTTCATAATTTATTTTATCCTGTCTAATATTAAAAGTTTCTAAATTATAATCTTCCATAAGCGACATTACTAAATCATATAATTCCGATTTGTTATTTTGCTCAAAAACATATGCTTCTACTAATGACTGTGTTGTTGTCGGTTCTTCTGTAGTTATTTTCTCTACATCACTTTCCAAATTATTATTTGTATAATCAAATTCATAGTTTAATTTAATTGCGTCAGTTGTATTATTTTTGTGACAAATTTCTAAATATGAGTTGTTGAAGAATTTTTTAAAATTTTTAAAACTAATATATTCATCATCATTTAAGTCGGCATAAAATATCAAATTATTAATTTCTGATGTAGAAAATACATATATCTTATCTTTGCCATCTAAATAATAAAGCTTAATTTCTTCTGCTCCATCTTCTTCTATGCTATTATTTAAATATAAATAGATTTTGTCTCTAGTAGTTATCAATATTCCATCTTTAATTATGGTATTATCTTCCAACGATACAACCGTATAAACTTTTGTTGATACATAGTTTAAAACATTTATATAAATTACTGCTGATACTATTATTATAAAAATAATAGTAATTAAAGTTAATACTATAGTTCTAAAAGTCTTATTTTGTTTTAATAAATAATTTAATACATCTTTTGTATTGTTTGATTTTATATTTTGTTCATAAATTGGAATTAAATCAGTAATTGGTATCTTAAAGAATTTGCTAAGAATAATTAAGATATTAAAACTTGGTTCTCTTTCACCAGTTTCATATTTAGCAATTACGCTTCTACTTATATGTAATCTATTTGCTAATTGATTTTGACTTAAATGTTTCTTTTCTCTTAATTCTTTTAAATATTGACCCACATTCTTATTCATACTGTCTCTCTTTTCATTATGTTCGTTTTGCTAAATATTCATTTTTAATAGTTTAATAATAAAACAAGATTGAATAACCCTAACAAATCCATATTATACTACATTTATTTTATAGATATAATCAATATAATTAAAAAAACTCATATTATCATGAGTTTTTACATTTTTATATATTATTTTTGTTAATATTTAAAACTATTCCCATCATTATTAAACAAATTAATAAACTAGATCCGCCGTAAGATAAGAATGGCAAAGTAACTCCCGTAACTGGTATGAGCCCAACTACAACTAATATATTAAGTAATGTTTGTAATACAAGTTCTATAATTAATCCGAAAGATAAATATTTACCAAATAAATCTTTTGTACAAAGAGAAATCTTTATTACATTATATAATAATAAAATATAAGAGACACTCAATAAAACTATACCTATTATTCCTAATTCTTCAGATATAATAGCAAAGATAAAGTCTGTTTGGGGTTCTGGCAAATAGAAATGTTTTTGAATAGAGTTTCCAAGCCCTAATCCAAATAATCCGGAAGGACCAATAGCATATAAACTTTGAATTATTTGGAATCCGCTTCCTAAAGGATCACTCCAAGGATTTAAATAACCTATTATTCTTGCCATTCGATATGGAGCTAATACAATTAATACAACGATAAAAGCAATACCGATAAATCCTAAATATACAAAGAAAGAAATTTTTATTTTAGATGTAAAAATAAGTACTACTAAAGATAAAACAATTATTGCTCCGCTTCCAAAATCAGGTTCTAATAATATTAGAGCAAATATTAAAAGCACTATAAAAAGAATGGGAAATGAATAAGATACTATTTTATTCATATTCGAATCATTGTTAGATAGGTATTTGGATACAAATATGATACTGACTAATTTAGCTACTTCACTAGGCTGAATTCCAAAAGGACCTATTCCAAACCAACTTCTACTACCATTTCTTATTACTCCTATTCCCGGAATTAAAACCAGTATTAAGAGAATAATAGAAAAAATCAATAAATGATTTGCATATTTATATAATAACTTATAATCCAATTTAGAAAATATAAACATTAAAAATACTCCTATAATTACAAAGATACTTTGATGAATACAAAATTTAAATGGATTATTAAACTTATATTCTGCCCAATAGTAGGATGAAGACGTAATCATAACAATTCCAAATAAGCATAAAAATATAGTTATAGCAGTTATTATTATATTTCTTTTCATAATATAAAATATTCATCTATTTATTATTTATGAAAAAAACTACTTGTTTAAGTAGTTTATTCATTTATTTTTAAAATTCTTTCCTCATATGTATTATATGAATAATCCGTGTTAGCACGCAAGATAGGAATTATCATTGGGAATCTAGAAACTAGATCTTTAGCATATAAAGTATATACTCCATAATCATTTTCGTCTCCTTCAGCAATGGCCATTATTGCTTCAATTAATACTTTTATATCAACTGATTCATATTCACGAATACTCTCTTCCGTTGTATTATATTTTGATACTAAATAATTAATATATATCTTTTCCATTTGACTAATACTTGATATTGTATCAGTATCATATATTATTCTAATATCTTCACTATTATCATCATAAGTATAAGTTTCATCTATTAAATATGATTTAATAATATTTAAAACAACAAGATTATCTTGTAAAGAAAAATCAGGATTATCTTTTGTATATTCGATTAAGTTAATTAAACATTCTTTAAATAATAGTTCTTTATAGGTAAAACCTATCTCACTTATTAGATCATTATAAGTTATTTTACTAACATCATCATATATATTATATGGTATACTATTTCGACAATATTTAGCATCTATTGATTCTATTATCTTTAAGAAATTCAATTTTTCTTCATCCGTAGTCAAGTTGAAAAAGTTAAAGAATTTTTCATAATCAATATCAAATATTGAATTATAATATTTGCTAGAATCTTCACTATTTAAAATACTTAAAAGGAATAATTCTCCTTCACATTTTCTCTCATCTTGATAGGAAAATTGTAATAATATGTCTTCAAAATCTCTTGTATTATATAGATCTGATTCAGCTGAAGCTTCCATTAAGAATGAATAGCCTTCATCGGTATAGTTAAAATTTGAATAAGCATAATCTTCATTGCATGGGCAAACATTTTGTCTTGTATGATTTACTTCATGACTAATTATATAGTATATGAATGATGCTTCAGGATATTCATTATATTCTATTATACTTTCTATTAATTTTTTATTAATTATAATTATATTTAGATTGTCTTCATAAATAGCTGTATATAATAATGATTCATTTTCTGCTGAAAAATAATTCTCATCACCAAATACAATTGCCATACTACTTATTTGATGGAAATCACTATTTAAATCATTGTCACAATTATCTATTATGTTTCTTAGACATTTAGTAATGGCAACACGATAATTATAATTGGCAAATACATTAGTAAAGTTTTCATTTATTTTAACAAATTCTTTAGAGTTCATTACTATCTGATCTACTACTCCACCAATATTTCCATCAAAATTATAACTACATTCATCAATTGTTTCATTTGTATCAAGTAAAGTTTTCAAATAATCCATATCATAATAGTATTCTTCATGATTAAATTTTGGATTAATAGAGTTTAATTGGGAAAGATAATATGATTCTATAGAAGAAGGTTCTTCAGTTTCTTCCGGCATTATCTCACTAGGTTCAATTGTTTCTTCTATTGCATCTTCACTGTAATTTTCATCACCACAAAACTTACTGCTTTGACTATTACAACCAGTTAAAGATAAACAAACACTAATTAAGATACTCATTAATCTTATCTTATTTTGTTTTTTCATATTAAACCCCTTCAATTGGTTTTATATTATAGCACAATCAGATGAAAAAGTAAAAAAAAAGGATTTAAATCCTTTTATAACCAAACTCCATAAACTACACCAAACATAGCAAGTAGGAATCCAACTGTCCAAAACATCTTAACAATGTCTGTCTCTTGCCATCCTAACTCTTCAAAATGATGATGTAAAGGGGCTTTTAAGAATACTTTTTTATCAAATTTTCTAATTGATATTATTTGAATTAAACTTGATAATGCTTCTATTACAAATACTCCACCAATTAAAGCAAGAGATAATTCGTGATGAGTTAATATAGCAATAGTTGCTAATGCTCCACCTAAAGCAAGCGATCCGGTATCTCCCATAAATACTTTTGCTGGATGCGAATTAAATAGTAAGAATCCAAGCAAAGATCCAACTAGAACAAATGAGAATATTGCCATTCCATCATATCCAGGAATCCAATCACTACCATAAGAAATAACTCCATAAGCTAGGAATGCCATGATTGATAGTCCTCCACATAAACCATCTAGACCATCACTAATATTAACAGCATTTGTTGTTCCAACAAGTAAGAATAGAATAAATAATCCATAAGCAAATCCTAAATCCCACTTAATTCCAAATAAGGAAACCTCTAATACTGTCGTTCCTCCATTAGATTTATATATCGTATAGAAAATAACAGCAATAAATAATTGCGCAACTAATTTAGTTATTGTCGATAATCCCTTATTATTGTGATATCTAATCTTCAAGAAATCATCGATAAATCCCAATAAGGCATAACTTAAGAAAACAAATATTGTAATTATTAAATTATAAGATAATTCAATACTTCCCCTTAAGTACAATAATAAAACAGCAACTATTGGAGGAATTATAAATATTAAACCACCTATTGTTGGAGTTCCCTCTTTTTTTAAATGTCTTTTATTAATAAATCTACTTACATTTTGGCCAGCCTTCAATTTTTTTAATACTGGAATAATTAATATTCCAACTACTATTGCTATTACAAAACCTAATGTAAGTGCTAATATTGATTTTGCTAATATTAGCATATTATCACCACCTAGTTGTATTATACTACATTATTTAATGTTTTAATTATTAATTTACATTATTATATTTAATTATATGTCAAAGAAAAAGGAATTATTTTGTTAATTCCTTTGTTTTTTCCTTTTCTTGTTTCTTTAATTTTTTCTTTTCTTGCTTTGCTTTCTTTTTATTTTCTTTAGATAATTTACTTTCTTTCTTGGCAACAACTTTTAATGCTCTACTAGAACTAAATTTATAGGCTGCTGTCTTAATTAACTTATATAGTGCTGCAAGAACTAACAATGCTCCAGTTGTTGTTAATGTCTTTTTATTATAATCATTCAATGTAATTCCCATTTTAGGTATTGGAATGTTTGGTGTTCCTGTTTCTGGTGTTCCTGTTTCTGGTGTTCCTGTTTCTGGATTTCCTCCTGGATTATCGCCCGGTTTATCGCCTGGATTATCGCCTGGTTTATCGCCTGGATTACCTAGTTTTGCATCAACTTCATCTCGTGCTGATTCTGGAATATATGCTCCTGGGTTTTCAGAAGTATCTGTTGCTGGGAAATAATTAGTATTATCTAAGTATAAATTAGCATCAGCATTTATTGCTGCATTTTCATTATTCTCAGCTGTTGCTTCTTCAATAGTTTTCCCCTGAGTATCTTGTCCAGCAGTTGTTTGAACATTTTCTGCAGTACTATTATCTATAGCTTCTTGGGAATATTCTTCTCCTTCTTCTTCATATAAAATTTCTTCCTCTTCTTCAGCATAAACAGTAATAGGTTGTAATAAAGCTAATGATCCAGCTAATGTTAACATTGGCAAATAAAATTTTAACTTTTTAAATTCTTTCATATTATCTTCTCCCTTTTATTTGATTTTTCTTTCTAATCTTATTTCTTCTGAATTTTCATCAGTGTATTGCTTTGTCATTTTGGCAAATACAACAAATCTTAAATCACCATTAATTCCGTTTTCATATGAACATGTAACTAATGCAACTATTTTATCATCATATGATACTTCGACATCAGTTGTTATCATTGAATTTTCATTTATATAATTGATATATTCTTGAAAACTCTCTTCATCAGCGAAATCTTGATAATTATTATATAAATGTGAAGTAACTCCATCGAATAAAACTCCAGCAAAGATATCACATTTATATGCATATCCATCATCTGTATATATTACAAAGAATGGATTTTCATCAACAAATGATTGCTTTTTATAGCTACATATTGCTGAGAACATCGAGCCATTTGCCATATGATGTCCATAAATAAAGTTTAAATCATCAAGTTCTTCTGTTGGGTTAGATAACAATTCGTTATTGGCATCTAGGAATATTGAACCGGATTTTGTTGAATTACCGTTTTCATCATGATGGGAATAATATTCATTATCTTCATCTTGATATATGGCATAGTCAACTTTGGTATTATCGATTTGAACCCAACCAACGATATCATCGTTTTCTTGAGTTAACTTTTCAAAGTCAACATCTTTAAATTCATATCCTGAATCTAATAGTTCAGAACCAATATAATAACTAACCTGTTCTTCTACTGTTTCTTCTTCTGTAGGTGTTGGAATTTCAGCTGTTTCAATTGGTTCTACGATTTCATTACTTGAAACTGAGGTTTCAACTTCTTCAGGAACTTCTTGTTCAACTTGATTTTCAATCTCTACTTCTTCAGTTGATTTTTCTGGAAATAAACTTTTTATTCCATGAAATCCATGAAACAATAGAGAACCAGCAACTACAAAAGATGTTATGAAAGCAGCAGTTTTTCCTACAACTTTAAGTATAAGTTTGTTTCTACGAGACTTATACTTTTTGTAGTATTTACTAACCCTTTTCATAAATACCCCCTACTTTTTATTCCTTTAAGATTGCTAATTCCACAAACTTATGCTGAATATAATAACAAAATCAGTATATTTTGTCAATTATTAGAAATCTCTTATATCAATACTATAATTACATGTTACTTCTGATCCAGGATATTCTCCATTATATTCATTCGTAACATAAATATAGATTGACTCTTTAGGTTTAATAGTTATGTCACTGAATTTAATATTACTATCTAATCGAGAAAATAATGCCCTTACTTTCATGTTTTTACTTACAAGTTCGACATCATTTTCATTGGAACCTTTACAATTTGTATCAACATCACTTGATGTTATGGAAATTGAATATGGTTGATTATTAGTGTATTTGATAACTTCAACATTACTATTGTTGTCTTCGTTTAAATAGTTATCAAATTGAATACTTTCCTCCGTAACAATACCATTATCACCTATTAACTCAAATGGGTTACTATCACTTTTATCATTTATATTATTATTTATGAATGATGCTGCGAATACTAAAGATAGAATAACCCCCATAATTCTACCTAAGTTCATAACCAATCCCCCTTGAATTGCGGTATATGATACCACAAAAGTTTAAAAAAAGCAAATTTTAGACATTAAAAAAGAGGCATTAACCTCTATTTAAACATTTAGTGTTTTTTTAGCTTGTTCTCCTCTTAACTCTTCACTAACTAAACTTATACGTTCTTGATAACTTTTTGTATTATCTAATAACGTTATCATTACCAAACTACTTAGATTTTGATTGTCTTCACATTCGATTGGAATTTCTGCTTCAATTTGCTTTGTTCCATGATAAATTGTAAAAGCATGTGTTATAGTATTATGTCTTTTATCGACAAATTCATATTCTGAAGTCTCTAAAGATTCTCTAGGTTTTGTATAACCAATTATAACTATTTCTTCCTTTTCTCCTCTAAATACCCGATAAACTTCTTTTAATTCATGATTATCATCAGTTATTAGGCCTAAAGATATAGGATAAAAAAATGTTTTCTTATCTAATTCCTCTATATCCAAATTAGTATAATATGCCTCATCATCTCGAGGATTATTATATTCTTCTATTGCTTTCTTTGTTTCTTCTTTTGTTAGATAGCCATTTTCACTATCTAAAATAAATTTTCTCCAATTTTTTTTCATAACCATTACCTCCCAAGTAATTATATTAAAAATTAATGAGTTTCATTATATTTTATCTCTTTAATCTTTAATTTTATTAATAGTTCTAATTCAATTGGTCCTTTCATGTCATTAATGACAATTAAAGCATCTTGTAATTTACTTTTTAAACTATTATTATGATCTATCTCTTCTGCTAATTCATAATAATTTATTCCATCTACTTTAGATGTTTTTAAATAATCTTTTATATATTGTTCAACACTTTTAAGAAAATATAATTTAGAGCCATAATTGTCCATTGTCTTTATTCCAAAATATCCCGAAAGTAAATATTTTATTCGATCATCATTCTTCATGAAACCACCTAAATCTAATTATACAATAAAAAAAGATAATCAACTATCTTTTTATTATAAATTGATTATCTTTTATATCGATTGTAATAGTTCCTTCAGTTATATTATTAGAAACTATTTCTTCAGCTATTAGAGTTTCAATATTCTTTGTTACATATCTCTTTATTGGTCGAGCACCAAATTCAGGATCAAATGCATCAGTAATTATTTTAACTTTAGCAGCATCCGTTAATTCCATATTTAAGTGCATTGTACTTAAATTCTTATTAACATCTTCAATTATACGATCAAGTACTTCATATATAACACTTTTTGTTAATGAATTAAATGTAATTATTTCATCTATTCTATTTATTAGTTCTGGTCTAAATGTTGATTTTAATAAATTCTTAACTAATTCATCACGATTATCTTCATTATTTAGGATAATATCACTTCCAAGATTAGAAGTCATGATAATTATCGTATTTTTAAAATCAATTAGTCTTCCTTGAGAATCAGTTATTCTACCATCATCTAATATTTGAAGTAATATGTTAAAGACATCTTTATGAGCTTTTTCTATTTCGTCAAATAAAACGATAGAATATGGATTCCTTCTAACTGCTTCAGTTAGTTCTCCACCACTTTCATATCCAACATATCCAGGAGGAGCTCCAAGTAAACGAGAAACATAGAATGCTTCCATATATTCAGAGCAATCTATTCTTATCA
Organism: uncultured Muribaculaceae bacterium; assembly: GCA_964551965.1. Lineage (GTDB taxonomy): Bacteria > Bacillota_I > Bacilli_A > RF39 > UBA660 > CAG-582. Next base: position 16 of record CAZKFB010000002.1, on the reverse strand, counting down.
TATGTCTTTCATCATC
>CAZKFB010000001.1:0-71332 GCA_964551965.1 uncultured Muribaculaceae bacterium | reverse complement strand
TTATCTACTAAATAACCTAGTTTCATAAATATTTTTTTAATAATATGATTTCTTCCTTCAACTATTGTTACTTCAACAATACATTTATCTTTTTCGACATCTTTACTTCTTAGTTTTACTCTTGTTGGAATACATTTTATACCATCTATTTCAACTCCGTTTTTTAATTTTCTTATATCTTCAGAAGTAATTACTTTATTAAGTTTTGCAACATATGTCTTTTCAACACCATTTGTAGGATGCATAAGTAAATTAGCTAATTCTCCATCATTAGTTAAAAGTATCAAGCCGGTAGTATCATAATCTAATCTACCTACCGGATATATTCTCTTATCTGTATCAATATAATCAACTATAGTTTTTCTATTTAAATCATCACTTGCTGTTGAAACTACTCCGCGAGGTTTATTTAATAGATAATATACTTTATCTTCTTTAGAAAGTATTTCACCATTAACCATTATTACATCATCACCGCTTACTTTTGTTCCTAGTTCGCGGCATACTTCACCATTTACTTTTACTTTACCTGCAAGAATTAGTTCTTCTGCTTTTCTACGAGATGCCACACCGGCGGCTGCTATTACTTTTTGCAATCTTTCCATACAAATCACCTAAATATATTTTAACATGAAAAAGCACAATTTTTAAGTAATAAAAACTGTGCATGCTATATTAGACATATTATTTAAAAACTAAATAATCTTGAAAAAAACTTTTTAATTTTATGCCAAAAATTTTCTTTAGCTTCTTTATCCATTAAGTATATGTTTTCTCGATAGTATTCTTTTCCTTTTAGAGATACAGTTACATAACCTATTCTATCTATTGCATCATTTGTATAGACAACATCTACTTCAACATCATCTATTTCCCCACTTTTAAGTAACATATTAATATCTTCTTTGACATATAAATCTTCATCCTTTAAGAAGGTTTTATGATCAATTATATTTACTAATTTATATTTTTTAAAATACTCTTTATATAAAGATTCATGAATTGCAAAATCATCTTTTTCATTTAAGGTTACAACAACTAAATTTTTATCATCTTTAGTAGCTGATGTTACTAAAGTTCGATAAGCTTTTTGGGTATATCCAGTTTTACCTCCCGTTGTATATTTATAATTTGTTAATAATTTATTTTTATTGTACCAGTCATAAGTTTTATAGTTAGTTTTAACAACTTTATGTTTAGTACCAGTAATAGTTTTAAATGTTTCATTTTTCATAGCATAAGACATAAGTAATGCCATATCATAAGCAGTTGAAGTATTGCCAACTCCCTCATTGTTTTCAAGTCCTGTTGCATTAATAAAATTGGTGTCTTTCATACCAATAGATGCAGCTAGATTATTCATTAGCATGGCAAATCCTTCTTCACTTCCTCCTACATATTCTGAAAGCGCGATACCGGCATCATTTCCGCTTCTAAGCATTAACCCATAAAGCAAGTTTTCAACACTTATTTTTTCTCCGACTTCAATATAAATACCCGATCCAAAACTACGCAAAACACTCGGAGTAATAGTTACGATATCATCGATATTGGCATTATTTAAAACTACTAGAGATGTCATTATCTTAGAAGTAGATGCAATTAACTTTTTATCATATTCATTATTTCCATAAAGAACACGATTAGAATCAGCATCCATTACAATTACCGAAGCGTTTGCTTTTAAAGGAAAAATAATTGCTACAATTAATATTATTATAATATTCTTTTTCATACTATATTATATTTCTTATAATAACTTTTATTCTTAAAAAAAAACACCATTTGATTGGTGTTTTAAAATATATTAATATCATTAAATACTCGTTTAAATTTATAAAACTTAGCTGGCTTTTTACCATCGAAGACGCTTGATTCTCCAGTATCTTCTATTAAATCTAAACTTAAAAGTTTTCTTCTAAAGTTTCTTCGATCATAAGTTTTACCTAAAATTACTTCATAGACTTTTTGAATCTCAGGAATTGTAAATCCATGCGGAAATAAACAATCTAAGATACTACTCTTAAGAATTAACTTTTTTAATTCTTCGAAAGAAGATGCAATTATCTCATTATGGTCATAAGCTAAATCCATATTTTTAACCAAACTAATATCTACCCATTCAGCATCAGTAGTTTTAACTGTCTTCTTTAAGACATTCACTGAATTAATATCAATAACTCCTACATAAGATACAGCTACCATTCGCATTACTGGGCTTCTATCAACTTTACCATGAACACTTGCAAGATATAAATCAATTGAATCAATTCCACTTTTCTCTTTTATTTCTCTTCTAGCCCCATCTAGTAAATCTTCATTGTTATATAAAGCTCCACCTACAAGCGCCCATTTGCCTTTAAATGGTTCATTGTTTCTCTTAACTAAAAGTACTTTTACTATTCCATGATCAACAGTAAATAGACTTGATATAACATGTATTCCTTGATTTTTATAAAGCGGATTATTCACTTCCATAATATCACCTACCTAAATTATATGTGTTGCACTTACACTTGTCAAGCATATAAAAAAGTAGCTATTTTATATAATTACTTCTTCTTATTTATTAAAAATTTATTAATTTGTTCTGATAATAAACTTTGTGATTTTATAATGAATATTAAACAGAAAATTAACAATATTCCATCAATAACAAAATCCCAAATGATTTTAGTTAGAAAGAAATCAACAACAAATGAAATAATTGCATAGATAATTCCCAATATACTAATAATAGTTAATCTATTTAGTTTCTTATAAATATTAGCATTTACTTCATTAGATTCTTTATAATCTTTCTTAGCTTGCTTCTTTTCTTCACTCGTCAATCTTTGATATTTATTCTTCATAACTACTCTCCTCAATACTACCTATCTTAAAACCTTTACGATAAAGTCTCATTTTTATCTTTTGTTCTAATTCATAACCTGAATATTTCTTAGATAATTCTCTCTTAGCTTTTTCTAATTCTTTTTTACATATATCTGTATCTATTATATCATAATGAGATAGACTTAGTATAACCATTTCCTTATCATAGCCTAGATTAACTAAATCATTTTGAAGTTTACCCTTTAACATATAAGATGAAGATGTATGATTAGTTTTAATCTTTTTTGCTATATAATTATCTATTTTATCTTGCCATATACTATTATCTACTTTACTTAGATATTCTTCTATTTTATCTTCATCAATACCTAATTTAATTAGATTTACCTTTATCTTTTTAGGTCCATTATTAGAAAGATTTACCTGATCATTAATATAAGACTTTAAATATATATCCTCGTTTAAAAAGCTATTATCCTTTAATCTTTTAATTGTCTTTTTAATGACATTTTCACTTATATCTTTCTTTTTTAGAAATTCATATATTTCTTTTTCACTTCTTAATTTCTTTGTAATATACTTTATAGAATCATAGTAACTTTTTAGTTCATCATTAACGGTTATTATTTCATCAAATAAAGATTTATCTATTTCATTTTTCATAAGTAATGCATATTTAACTATGACATCATCATATAAAGTATATTCTTCTCCATCGATTGTAACTTTATATTTATTTTGTTTATCTTTAACGTATTTTTCAATCTTCATGAAATCACCTATATCCGAATTATAACATATTTATTTTGGTTTTTAAACTTGCTCATATATGATATTATATACTTAGGTGGTATTATGAAAAGCAAGAAAATATGTTTATTTATTATTATCGTTTTATTAGTTATTGGAACTACTTTTGCTATTATAATGTTTACTTCTAAAAAGGAGTATTCTAATAATTCACGAACATCAATAAACACAACTACCATAAGTCAAACAAGATCTAGTAAAAAAGAAATTAATTTTACTTTTGTAGGGGATTTATTATTTGAATCTTTATTTTATAAAGCAATAGATAATGGGTATGATAAGAATATTTACTTTAATCGAATTAAAAAATATTTTTTAGATGATGATATAAGTGTCGGTAATATGGAAGTTGTCATTGGAAATAATAACTTAAGTGTAAGTGGTGATGGCTATAACTTTTGTGCTCCTTCATACATTGGTGATTTAGTTAATTCATTAGATTTTGAAATACTTACTACAGCCAATAATCATTCTAATGATCGTGGAACGGTAGGTATAGATTCTACTATTGATTACTTTAAAAATAATACTGACATTTTAACCGTTGGTACTTATAAAGATGATGAGGATCGAGAAAGTTCAAGAATAATTGAAGTTGATGGCGTAAAAGTTGGTTTTCTTGGATACACTTATGGAACTAATATTAAAGTAGATAAATCGAATAGATCGAGAATTGGTTTATATAGGAATCCAGATACAAAAACGATTACTGATGAATATAAAAGTTTATTAACGAAAGAAATAACTGATTTAAAGAATAAAACAGATATACAAGTGGTTATTATGCATTGGGGTACAGAATATACCTTTACTCCCAATAATGAACAAAAAGAGATGGCGGAATTTTTAAATTCTCTAGGTGTTGATATTATTATGGGAAGCCACTCTCACTCAATACAACCTATTGATATTATTGGTGAGCATAATAAAACTCTAGTATATTATTCAATGGGCAACTTTGTATCCCACGATGATGATATTGCAAGAACAGAAAAAGGATATGAAACATTTGATAATGCATATCAATTTGGGCTACTATCAAAAGTAAGACTAGAATATGATAATAACAATATTGAATTCAAAGAGATAAAAACAATACCTATAGTTAATTATTTTGATAAAAATAAAACCAATTTTGAGCTTATTCCCTATTCAGAATATGATACCAATTATGAAACTAGTCACTATAGATATAAACTAGGATTAAATAAAAAATTCATTGAAGAAACATTCAATTCGGTTATTGATGGGTGTTATCAATAGAAAAGAACTTATAGCCATAAGTTCTTTTATTTTAATCTTAATTCTTGAACATCTCTAGTAATATCTGTTACCTCAATATGGTGTTCATTTACCCCCGGTAACATATATATGATATTATCACTATTGATAAGTCCATTAATCATTATTATGTCTGTTGGTCTGCCAACATATTTACCACAATTGTCACATTTAAATACACTTTCAAAATATACTAGTCCCGGATAATACTTTTGGGAATCAGCTATCTTACTTTTAATAACTTGCAAACAAGCTTCCGTATCAAATGAAGAATTAAAAACACCTTTTTTACGACTATTATATAACTCTGTTTCCCCATTTATATAAGATAATGTTCTCTCTTCATTAAAGTCGACAATTTGTTGATAAACATATCCCGGATAGCCATTACTAGCATTTTTAATTCCTAATCTTGATTTACAGAAAGATTCAATATAGTAATAGTCGTTGTTTACTTTAAATAAGTTTTCATGACTATATAAATAATCTAAGCAATCTTGATATCTTTCTTCTTGAGCAAGTAATTTTATAGTTGCATAGTAATAAGAAGCAAAACTCTTATCAACATCCTTATCTGTTAATACTGTACTATCTAATACTTCTCTTGCTATTTCTTTCTTACCTAGTTTTAATAAAATATTCGTATAGACTAATCTCATATAATTATCTTGAGGATAACGAGTAATATATTTTCCCATTAGGAAAATAGCTCTATCCCAATTTTTATGTTTAATTTCTAGATTAATTTTATCAATTGATTTTTGATCATATCTTGACATAGTTACACCTCATCGGCTGAATATAATACCATAAAATTAGATAAAAGTAAAAGAGGCTTATCTAGCCTCTACAATTAATTTAATAGCAGTCTTTTCCTCTCCATCAATTGTAATATCAGAAAAAGCAGGAATGACAACAATATTTTTACCTGATGGTGCAACAAATCCTCTTGCAATACATATAGCTTTAATTGCTTGGTTTAAACTACCAGCACCAATAGTTTGAATTTCAACTTTCCCAAAATTTCTAAATACATTAGCAATAGCGCCTGCTACTTTGCTTGGATTAGACTTACTAGATACTTTTAATATTTCCATATTTTAATTTTCCTTTCTAGTTAATATTATTCATTAGTTAAAAAAAAAGAATTGAAATTATTCAATTCTTTTAACTTCTTGGATTATATAGTGAATTAGTATAAAGTATACCAGTTAGTCTATTAGTTACATCTAATCCATCAGCATTTGATGCTGCTTGACCAATACCACCAGATTTAGTATTAGTTTTAACACCAACACTAGCTGCAGGAGGTTCTTCATAAATATCATAGAAAGTAATATCATAATCTCTATTGATATTTATTATTTCTGAGAATCTTCTAACAAAACTTTCAGTGAACTTTTCTTGGTTCATCTTTAAGTCTCCAGTATCACGATAATAACCATAGTCTATAGCATCATACATTGATGCTTCTAGACAACTTTTTATTAAATAATAATCTTGTTCATTAGTTGTTGTCATGTTTTGCAATAAAACCATAACAGACATGATTGATACTCCAAGAACTACAATCCAGTAGCCCCACATACTCTCTTTCATCTATATTACCTCCAATGTGATTCGTTTCTAACTTGATCAATTGATTTTCTTGATGACCAAGCTCTAACTGTATAAGTTTGACCTTCATAACTAATTGAATTATTTGCTAAATCAGTAAGTAGATTGCTTCGACATCTAGTACATCCAACTCCTCCACCTTGTAGAGTATTAGTTTGAACTTGACTAGGACAATCACAAGTCATATTGAAATCTGAATATCCACCAATATTTCCTTGATTCTTAGTTACGTTATAGTTTTTAATATGACGCATTATTTCAGGAGTTAAATGGAATTTATATGATTCCCTTTCTTGCGCATAAGTTAATCCTCTAGCTGCTCTTTGTTCAATCTCTGCTTTAGTTGTTTGTCCTTCTGATGTGTCTGTCCAGTTTCTTGCAATAGGAGCACCTGTATCTGATGTAGTTCCTGTTGGGAATATATTTGCTGGATCAGCAACCTTGAATTGGAACAATCCTTCAACATTATTTACTGGGTCACAATCTGCAGGATTTGTAGTAGTTCCATTACACTTACCTGTATATACAATTTCATATTCTACATGTAATGTACAACTGAACATTTCATTCTTAGAACTTGGATTTCCTGCACATGTTGTTCCACCGTTTTCGATAATAAAGTCATCAAATTTACCTTTTTCACCGATATTAGATACTGACCAATCAGTTTCGAATGAACCATCGTATGTTGTTAAGAATACCTTATATTCATATTCATGTTTTGTAAAGTTCATAACGGCATCTTCAGTAACAGCACCATTTGGTACTAATGTATTAACATTGTTTGGATCTTCTTCCCATTCACATACAGCTTTATATCTTGCATCGTGAGTAAATAATTTATCTGCTTTATATGGATCCGGATCCTTTTCACTTGGGAATTTACTTCCGTTAAAATCGTATTCAATCTTTCCACCATCGAAGTCTTTACCATTGAAGAAACCTGTTAAGTATACTCCAGAATATCTAGGTGATGCTGTATCCATACCACCTTCATAAGTGATATCTCCTTTTTCAGGTCCTGATATAGTACATCCAGGAGTTTCCATGAAGTTAACTGGTAATACACTTAATTCTGATTGTCCTCTATCATTACGATATATTTGTGTGTATCTAAATGACATCGAAGGATCAAATTCGTACATTTCATTAGCTGATTTAGTATCAAAGTAAGTATCACAATCAGTTAATAACTGTTCTAGAGTTTTTGCATCAGAAACGGCTGTTGCATATGCGTTTTCGGCTCCATCCATTATTCCTTTTAATGATGATTTTTGATTATCAAAGTTTTCGTTTTTACCACTTAAATCAAAACCAGTTACAGAAGGAGAGCCGTTCTCTCTTCCAGGACAAGTTAACGCGTTTGCCTTTTGTACAGCTTCTTGATATTGCTTATCTCTATCCCAAACCGTAAATGGATCATGTGAAGCATTTTTAGTTCCATTTGGTAATACTTCAATTTCTTTATGAGTTACTGGGTCTTCTTTATATTTAGAAGTATGATATGGCAATGATGTTTTAAACTTATATTTTGTATATGAGAAATGATATGATCCTGTTGCTGGTGTATCAGCTACCCAACAATCATAATCTTCGGACTTCGTACCATCAGTTCCACATCCGGCTGTTCCTACTGTACAACTTACGGTTCTACTACAATATTTTCCATATTTTTCACAATTTTGTGTTAAAGTTGCATCTCCACTTACGTTTTCTGAACCTAAGTATCCTCCCGGTTCTCCTTGAACGTAGAAATAATAATTTGCTGCAGCTAATTGGAATTCATTATATTTATTTACCTCATTCTTAACGGCATCAACATAATGTTTTTCCCATAAGTCATATTTAACTCTAACACGGCATCTCTTAAATCCTTGAATATATGGACTTGTTGTATTTCCAACAGGATTTTTAGAAAGTGTAAAGTATCTTCCTGACTTAGCAGTTATTGCTCCCGGAATATCGATTGTAACTCTTTCAGTACAATATAAATCACAATATTCATTTATTTCTTCAGTTTTATAAGCATCAGCTCCACATTTTTCCCAATAATGAGGAACTTGTAGTTCATTATGGTAACAGAATAAATCATCAAGATCATATTCTTTTACATAAGAATGAGTTGTCTCTTCACAACAGTTTGCAACAATTCCATCTAATGGTTTATCAAGAGGGGCCTCAGTACAGCATTCACTTCCACATTCAGGATTATGACCTTCAAATGGGAATGGTGTTGAAGTAGGATCATCAACTACGATAACTTCAAATTGATTTCCTTCACCACCATAGCAACCATACAAACCATTCTTTTTAAATGTTGCTAAAACAGTAAATTTACATCCTTCACCTTCACTTGATAATTGATTTACTTTTATAGTAACGCTGTGTTCTGACCAACTTAGGACATCAACACTAGCACAATTTTCACAAGTGAATTCCATTTCTTCTCTTTTCATTGCAAATGCTGATGTAACTACATATGTTACACTCATTTTATCATGAGTTGTCATGGTATATTTTAATCCACTACCATCTCCCGATGTAGCCTCTTCCAACTCTGATGCTTGTTTAAGTTGTGCAGCTGTTGTAGCTATATTATATGCAGCATCAAGTGCAGCAGTATTTCCTGATAAGAATTGATTATAATCAGATCCATATTCAGAAGTTACACCACCATCACCGTTTCTTGCTTGTAAGTATCTAATTATTGCTGCTTTTGGATAGTTTAAACTTGAGTGAGTGACTTCATTTCCACTTTCATCCTTTATTGTCATACCAATACCAGCATAAATAGCATAGAATCTAAATGCAAAAGCATTTATTGTTTCATCACCTGTTAAATTGTTAAAAATATATTCAAGGCCGGCATCCTTTAATGGAGTACATGTATAACCAGCACCTCTAGGTGAATGTAATGCTGGGTCAACACACCAAGCTTTATATTCTTTTCCATTCATTTCAATATATTGATTATATAGTTTAAAGTTTCCTCTAGTTGCACTACTAGGGTTCTTATCTCCTTCACCGGCATATATAACACCAGATCTTATATAGTTTGTTCCTGATCCAGGAAAGTTCTTATACCTTGCTACTGCATTTGACTTTGCACTTACATTAGGAGTAAATACAACCATACAAACCATAATAATTAACAATAATAATTTCTTTTTCATACTACTTACTCCTCTTCTTTTTAAGCAGTACCACGATTACCACCCCAACGATAACAGCTAGTATTGCTGCACCAGCATATATTACTTTATTATCTATTGTCTTTTTATTATTTTCTTTATTTGTTACATCATTATTATTTTTACTAGTAGTTTTAGTATTACCATTTGTCTTATCTGTACTATTTGTACTAGATGTAGTAGTTGGTACTTCAACACCAAATGGATTCTTTTCTTTAATTTCAGGATGTTCTTTCTTATACTTAGCTAATTCACTTTCAAATTTATCAATAGTGACTGTATCTTCATCAGTCCATCTTTGACAATATTTGAAATCTTTATAAACTGAACATTTTGAACTATTACTCCATACATTAAATATTAATGCTTTTAATTCAAATTTTCTAAATACTTGTTCTTTACATCCTTCAGGATTAGAGATAACGGAGATTGTATAAGTTACTACATCATCATCTACTTCAGTATCAAATGACCATTTACCATCTTGAAGTGTATCTTTTGTAATGGTTTTAACTGTATCATTTGAATCATTAGTTATTTTCAAATAGAAGTTATCAGTTACATTATCAAAAGTTACATTCCATACATGATCATATGTATAGAAGTTTTCTCCCGAATCATCATCAGCTTCATAAAGATCAGCTTGAATTGCTTTTTCTTTATAGCTCATCTTTATTTTCTTTGCTTCATCACTTAATTTTTTAATTAACTCAGTTGAACATTTGCTTTTATCAACTTCAACATTAAGTTCATCTACTTTATGTCCAGAATCTTTTGGAACATCTTCAAGTTCTAGATTTCCTTTATAAAATATCATGAACACTAGAGCACCAACCAAAAGTATTAATATAATTCCTGTAACAATAACGGGAATATATTCTCTTTTGAACTCTTTTTTCTCTTTCAATCTTGTCATATCTCGCTCCTCCTAATATTTATTATTTGAAAAATCATGATTATTAGATCTAATACAATTCCTATTGATATACCTATTATTATCTTCATTTTTAACTCATTGAAAGCTTTAATCTTAGCTGCATTTCTTGCTCTTTCATCACAACCAATACATTTAGTAGTTGTATTCTTCTTTAATGCCTCATACTTTTCTCTTATCTTTTTTTCTATCTCTTTTGAAGATAAGTTGAATTCATCAGATATCCATTCTTTACAATAATAATAGTCTTCCATGCCTACTCTCTTACAATCATCCAAATCATGATAAGAGTTTCTAATTGGTATGGAGAGATTAAATTTTCTTAAATCTCCAGCGCATCCCTCTTTAGCTGTTCTAACATATATAATGTAATCAAAAGGCTGACTCGGAATAGGAATACTAAATTTATAAGTACCGCTGTTGGTTTCCTCATAAATAACATTCTTTCCTATTGAAGTTCTACCCTCTAACTCACTTTTATAATTAATATAAATGTCAGGGACAATATTATATATAATTACATCAAAGTAAGTGCTTCCATCTTCGTTCTTCTTAAATTCATATTCTGCTTTTACATTAAAAGCATATTTATTTAGCTGTGCTTTTACCTTATAGTCACACGAATCAGCGAAAACATTATTAGGTATAACAAAAAGAGAAACCAGGCCTAGAATTAGAAAACCTAAAACATTTCTCATATTCTCAATCCTCTTTACCCTATTAAAAGTATATCAAACTTGTATTTTATATGCAAGGGTATTAAATAAAAATAAGCATAAAAAAAATATATAGCTGACAACTATATATTCCCTAGTTTTTAGATCAATTATTTCCGATGAATGTCAGGTCATCCTCTATAATTGCTTATCTAATAAAATTGAGTTTTCTTTCTCACTGTGATCACATACTTAGTACAAAGATAAGACCAAAATAGGCATCTAGTAACAAGAATACTTATAACTAGTATTGGACATCCCGTTCAATGAAATAATTATAAGCACAAAACTAAAGCAGTCTTGTATTATTTTTGAGTATTAGAGTTTTTTTTGATTATTTAATAACCAAGTACTCTAATACAAAAATAAAACAGTTAAAGATAAGTATTAATATATTTATTTTCGTTTGGATAAAAATAAATATAAAATAAATATCAGTTGCTTAGTTAGTTACCTTACTAAGTATCTCTATTATATGCAAGTATTTCACATAAGTCAATATATTTTTGCAATTTTATGAAAAAATTTATTTTACTTTTCATATATAATATATATTTACAAATATTTTTTTATATTGTATAATTTTTATTATAAAGAATAGAGGGATTATTATGGACAATTTAGTTAGTGAAACTAATAGCAGATTAACTGATATTATTGCTAATTTAACAAAAATTAAAGAAGAATATGAAGAAAAACTTAAAGCTAATAGTGTAGAAATAGATGCTCAATTAGAAAAAGTACAAAAGTATAAAACTGAATTCTTTGAATCAAAAGCTAAGATCGAAAAGATGAATGCTGATATCGAAGGCTTTGAAACTGATTATCAAAAATTAGTTGAAAGATTCAAAGATGATGAGCTTGCTAATATACTTATAGCTGCTAATAAAGAAATATCTTTAAAGATCGATGAAAGAAAAAGAAAGATTGTTAAAGATAAGAATGCTATGAACGAACTTGTAGATAAAGCTGAAAATGTAAAATCTAAGTTAGTTAAATTAACTTCAGAAAAGAAAGCTTTAGAGTTATGTTTAAACAAAATATTAGATGCCTATAATTACTACTCTACTGTTTTAGGAGATATTATTAATTATTCATCTACTCATAAAGATAATTTAACTGGTAATATGCCTGCAATAGAACAAACTACTACTTCTATTGATATAGATACCGATATTACTGCTTCTAACGATGAAAATGACGAAGTAAAGGAAGATTTTGACAACGTAGAAGAAGATTTCGATATCGATGAAGATATTACTGAAGATGAAGATAACCATGAAGTTGAAAAAGTAAATGAAATAAGTAATGATATTATGGATGATGTCGAAGATGAAGTTACTGAATCATTAGAACCTGTTGATATTTCCGATATGGTTAAAGATGAAGAAGTAAGTGATTATGACAACGAAGAAGTAATCGAAGGTAATGAACATAAGATCGTAATTGAAAATGACAATGTAGAATCATTTGTTCAAGATGAAAAAGAATCAGAAAAGAAAAAAGATAAGAAAGATAAAAAGAAAAAAGACAAAGATAAAGACGAAGATATCAATATAGATATTAACTTCGATGATTCTTTAGAAGATGATGATTCATTATATGAATAAAAGAGTTAGTAACTAACTCTTTTTTATTTGTAAATATTCAGAATAGACTTCATTAAAATATGAAATCATTCTATTTAAAATATCTTTGCCCTCTTCTCTTATTCGATTATTATCAAACATAATATCAAATACATAGTCTTCTCCCTTAGTGTCGAATAAGTACTTAATTGCTAAAAGACTAGCTGCATATCCATCAAAGACATTTTCTCTTCGAAATATTAGATTATCAGGAACATCAGAATTGCCATTTTCTCTTTCATTTAGATTATCAATAGCTTTATAATTTGCAATAAAGTCTATAAATAGTTTATACCAACTATATTCGGTATAACTTGCTATTTCTCCTGAGATATATTGAGCCATTCCTTCATCGAACCAAGTTATTCTATCTTCCCCATAATAATACAGATAGTAATAATAGTGGAATGCTTCGTGAGCTATGCAAGAAACCTGTTGATCCCAAAATAAAGGATAGTTTTTATATTTTGATAACATTTCTAAATTCATATAAAGATAAATATTCCCATTTTCAGAATCAAACCAACCTTTTGAATATTGTGGTGGTTCCACACTTAGAATACATCTATAATCTTCTTGATATGTTTCTAAATTATCATAAAATTTAACTGTTAATTTTGCTAGTTTCTCTTTTTTAAAGATTTTACGATATTCATTTAACTTTTTTATAGTATTATCAACTATACTATCATTTATTATATCTAGTGATGGTTCTGAATAAATTACTATTTCTTCATTTTCAAATATTTTATTCATTAATTACATACTATCCCATCTAGCATATATTCCGCAAGGAAGTATTAAATCAGAATCTTTCATTGGTAAACCAATTTCATCAGCATCGATTGTGCCTTTATATTTTTTATTAACTGTTAATTTTAAAATGTCTGATAAAACATTCATTGAAAGTCCGGTAGTATATGAATTAATCAAGAACATGATTGGATTATCTGATAATACGTTTGTACATAATTCTACTAAATTATATAGATCTGCTTCAATATTCCATATCTCTTTATTTGATCCTCTTCCGAATGAAGGTGGATCCATAATAATAATGTCATATTTATTTTCTCTTCTTATTTCACGTTCAACGAATTTTACGACATCATCAACAATATATCTTACTGGTGCGTTTTCTAATCCGGATGATTTAACATTCTCTTTTGCCCAATCGACCATTCCTCTTGATGAATCAACGTGAACAACTGATGCTCCAGCCGATAAAGCAGCTACCGTAGCTCCTCCCGTATAGGCAAATAAATTTAGAACTTTAACTTCCCTATTAGCATCTTTTATCTTGTTTCTAATTATATTCCAATTGTATGCTTGTTCAGGAAATAAACCAGTATGTTTAAATCCCATAAGTTTTAAATTGAAAGTTAAATCATTCCATTTAATCGTCCAACTAGTTGGCATATCCTTATTATATATATGCCACTCTCCTCCACCAGTCTTACTTCTCGTATAATTAGCATCTACACTATCCCATAAAGTTGGTTTAAGTTTATGTTTCCAAATAATTTGAGGATCGGGACGCGATAGTAATATTCCATTCCATCTTTCTAACTTTTGTCCATTAGACATATCTAATATTTCATATTCTTTGAAGTTTTCAACTACTTTCATAACATCACCTATTTATAATTTTATACTACTTTACTTAATTTTAAAAGTCAATATTAGTTGTATTTTAATATCATTAATTATACAATATAAGTAGAAAGGAGTTCGTTTTATGGAGATTATTATTCCTGTACTTATTATCGTTTTAGTTATTCTTTTAAGTTCTATTAGACAAATAAATGAATATGAACGTGGTATTCTATTTCAATTTGGTAAATATAAGAAAATATTAACGCCAGGATGGAAAATAGTATTACCTATTATTCAATCTTTTACTAAAGTTGATGTTCGTACTAAAGCAGTAGATGTTCCTGAACAAGATGCTATTACAAAAGATAATGTAACTATTAGAATTAATGCTGTTATTTACTATAAAGTATTTGATGCAGCTAAAGCTATTATTGCTGTCGAAAGATTCCAATATGCAGTATCTCAATTAGCACAAACGACAATGCGAAATGCTGTTGGCGCTGTATCTCTAGATGAATTATTAACAGAAAGAGATAAGATATCTTCTGAGATTTGCCGTATTATTGATGAAGCAACTGATCCTTGGGGAATTAAGGTTGAGAATGTTGAACTAAAAGATGTTAAATTACCTGATGAAATGCAAAGAGTTATTGCTAAGATTGCGGAAGCTGAAAGAGAAAAACAAGCTGTTATCACTAAATCTTTAGGTGAAAAAGAAGCTGCTCAAAACTTAGCTGAAGCTGCTGAAGTAATGTCTAGCGCTCCGGGGGCTTTACATCTTAGAACTTTATCAACAATCAACGATATTTCATCAGATCAATCAAATACAATCGTATTTGCTATTCCTATTGAAGTATTAAATGCTTTCGGTCAAAGTAATATGACTGAAATAGTAAAGAAGATAAAGAAGTAAAATAAAAAAGCTATTGATTTAATCAATAGTTTTTTTATTGCAATTTTCTTTTCTTAATAGATTCTTCTATTCTACTTAAAAATAATTTCTTTTTATTTTCAAAGTCTTCTCTTTGACTATCTGTATATGAAGTAATTAAATTATTAATTTTTGCCATATAATCAAATTCAGGATCGAATCTTAAATAATTAACTAAAGTATCAGGGCCTTCTTCTGATTCAAATCCCATCACGATAGCATTTATAAATTGTTCCATATTATAATTTAAGAATACTTTAATCGTATTTATATCACTTTCCGTAATAGGAAGTGTACTTGTCTTAATCCAATTAAGTATGGTTTCTTTTAACTCTTCATTGGGATTTGGGCAATTAAATCTTGTCATATATTCAAAAGTAGACTCATTTACATTAAAGCGATAGAACGGTAATACATAATCTTTTATAGTTATTAAATAGTTTTCTGTTGTTTCTTCATCATAGAAGCAAAATCTCTCTTTAATTAGAAATTCACCATAAATACCTATTTTACCAAACGAATTAAATCTAGTTAGATATGAATCTTCTAGAATTCCAACAGCAATTAAAAGACCAACTAATTTATCTAATATTTCTAGATCATGTAGGGTTTGAAGATTATTCCATAAACGGTAATCTTTCCCACATAATAATTCATCAATTCTCATTGAACCTTTTCTTATATTAAAATTTTTCATTACAAATTCTAATATCTTATCACGATTATTATTTATTAATTCCATATTATATTTATTAGACTCAGTAATACACTCAATAAATTTACCTTCATCACTTAGATAAGGAAGAATAAAATAATATACTTCATTAACAAAATTATCCATAACTATCCCCTTTTTTCGTTTAAATAGTATACAACATAGATGCATTATAGTCAAATTATTGCTATAATATTATTGGTGATATTATGTTGGAAGTTGGAGGCTTTTATAAGCACTTTAAAGGAAGTAATTTAATAGAAAAGAATATATATAAGATACTTGCTATTAATCCTAAATATACGGGAATTTCTGAATACCCTGATAAAAACTATGTAGTATATGAATCCATATTTCAAAATGGTTTGTGTTTTATTAGAGAATATGATGATTTAGCAAGCGAATTAAGTGATGAAGAGAAAGAATTATATAAACAAGATCATCGTATTGAAAAATTAACTGATGAAGAACTAGAGCTAATTAAGGATGAAAGTTTTATAAAAGAAAAGTTAGATTATTTAAATAAGAAATACAAAAGCAAATAGGTTCCTATTTGCTTATTTTTCTCTCTTGAATACGAGAAGTTATTCTTAATAATAATTTGGTTGGTACAAATCTTATTAAGAAGATAACTAGTTTCATTTTGATAGTTGGGATTATTACAAGTTTATTTTTAAACATTTTATCAATAGCATATCTTGCTACGTATTCACTGCTAGCTGCCTTGGTTTTAAATACTCCGTGTGCAACCGAATTAAATTCTGTATCGACAGGTCCTGGACATAATACAGATATATGAACATTACTCTTCTTCTCTTTTAATTCTTGATATATAGCTTCAGACAATCTTAAACAATAATTCTTAGTTGCATAGTAAGTTGATAACTTAGGTCCAGCCATGAATCCTGCTGATGATGCAACATTTAATATATACCCTTTATCTTCTCTGATAAATTTTTTTACGAATGCTTTTGTCAAATAATGAACGGCTCGAATATTGACATCAATCATCTTCATCTCGGTTTCAAGATCAGTTGTATCAAAAGTTCCAAATAAGCCAAATCCAGCATTGTTAATTAAGATATCAATATCTTTATCAATAGTTTCATTAACTAGAGTTTCTAAATTATCTTCTACTGATAAATCTAATGGTATTATTTCAACATCGATATTTTTAAATTCTTTCTCTAAATCCATTAATCTATTCTTTCTTCTAGCTACTAAGATTAGATCAATGTTTTTACTTGCTAAGTAACGTGCCATGTCATAACCTATTCCGCTACTTGCTCCCGTAATTAATGCTCTCATTTGTTTCTCCTTATATTTGTAAGTAATATTAATACTATTAATGATATTAAGTATCCAGTAATACAATCACTAAAATAATGTACGCCTAAGTATATTCTCGATATACCTACACTTAATATATATATTGGTATAATAACATTAAATACTCTTTTATATTTATAATTATCTCGATTTAATATATATAAAATAGTTCCAAAGAATAATATAGATATCATTGAATGTCCTGAAGGAAATGAATAAGTAGTTTCGATAACTAAAGGATTTATTCCGGGTCTTTCTCTTGCTACAATTACTTTTATTAAATTATTCACTATTGCACTTATTGAAGATGCTATTGGAACTAATAATAGTTTGTTACTTTTTCTAATAATCATAACAATTACAATTATTATATTATACAGTACAATCATTTTAGTACTAGTTATAAAAGATATTAGTTTAAAAATATCAGTTAATATACTATTATTAAAACTAAATATAAATTCATAAATAAGAGAATCTATATTAGACATATATCCTGTTAATAATAAAACTATATCTATAACAAGTAATATAATTAAAGTTATTAATGTTATCAATGATTTCTTTTTCATAATTACCTACTTAATCTTAAAGAAATGTTTTATCTTACCAACGACAAATATTATTTTATCGGCATTTTTCATTGCAATTCCTTTAAAGATAGCTTTTCCACCTACTGTAAAAGCGGAAATAAGAGAAGATATAATAACTGATATAACTGTATTATTTATTCCGGTTCTCGTAGATAAAGATATTGCGAGCACTGCACCTAATCCTCCAGACAATATCCCACATACATCTCCTACTACATCATTACATACACTTGAAATCTTACTACTATTTTTAATTAAAGTAATAGTTTCTTTAGCGCCTTTAACTTTCTTTGAACTCATAGAATGGAAAGTTGCTTCACTAGCTGTTATTACCGAAACACCAATACAATCAAATAGAATACCAATTACAATTACTAGAACTAAAATAATAGCTAAAACTACTTCATTAAAGACAGCAACTATACAATTTGATACTGCACTAAATATAATTGATAAAATAAAAGTTAATATAAATATTGTAATAATCCATTGTCGATTACTTTTCATATATTCCACCTACTATATATAATTATAACATATTTTAATCCATGAAAAAAACTTTAACTTGGTTTCCCCCTCATTAAAGTTTGGTTTTATTTGTATGGTATATTATAAATCAATTTTACGGCTTTGGTCGAGTTGAATTTCTCTAAAGTCTACACTCGGTTACCCTTGTGCTCTTTCGATTTAAAAACTTTAGTTAGTCGTCTCCGTTCTAACTACTCGATTACCACTTAGTCCGCACTCCAATACTTATAATATATACACGCTAGAGGTTTTCCCTAACAATAGTGACTATTCTTATATGCTTTTGCAAATTCTATTTCATAACATTAAGATCGTTAATTCCTAGAACTCACTCACATCATGTACGTTATTTACTATTATTTGTATAAGAGACTCAATAAAAGGACGCTCAATTATATGCCATTATAATTTATCCTTGAATTTTAAATCACCTATCCACCCCAACTTGGGCCGAAGAAGCAGATAAGCAAAGTGTCAGTTGTACAATTGGTAGATTTTTAGGCCTACCTTCAAATAGTGTAATGACTAGCATAATGCACCACACAAGAAACATTATAGCATATTACTAAGAATTTTGCAAATCATACTCCTAGTAATTCATACTCATAAGTAACATCGAATTTAACATTATTACCATTTTCAAATTCAATAATTATACTATTTTTATTAGTAACAAAATCATTTTCTCCAACAATTCTACTACCTATTCTTTTAATCTTTGAATTCTCTATTGGTGTTATAACTGGATTACTAAATTCTTCCATTAAAGATACTTTATATAGATAATTATCACTGCTAATAATGAATAGATTTTTATCATCATGGAATGATCCTTTATATAAAACATTAGATGTTCCATTATTTATATATTCATCGATATTAGAAAATTTCATTAATTTATCTTTAAATACATAGACAACATCACCGTTTTCTTCATTACCTAAATATCTATAATAAACTGTTTCAAAGAATAAAGTATTCTTATTGTCAAGTAATCTAATATTATCAGATTTATCTAAGTATACCATTTTACTTTGAGCACATTCTAAGAAGGCTTCATTATTATAATTGTAATAACCTATTTTCTTAGGTGTAGAAATAGTTTTTACCTTTTTGAAACTATTAACAATATCCTTCATGCTCATATTAGATTCATGCGTATTTTCGTACTGGTATATGTTGTTACTTTCATCGAGTACTAATATATTATATTCAAAACTAGTACAATTATAACCAACTACAAAATTAGTAATCTTTTTATCTAGTTTTAAATAATACTTATTATTTGTATATACTTGTCCACCTAATATTTCATCATTTCTAAGTTCGTTAAATTCAATAGTACCATCTTTTAAACTTACTTCATATATTAATTCTAAATCATCAACACAAGTTGATATAGGAGTCTTTTTATTAGTTGAATAAACAATTTCATGTTTAGACTCTAAATCTAAATTATATGAATTATCATTCATTTCACTTACTTTATAACCTCTAAATAAACTATCAGTTGTCTTCTTAGATACAGTTGTTGTTTGTGGTTTTTTCTCTTCTTTAACATTATAAACTGTATAGTAATAAGCTGCTATTAAGGCACCTATTAAAAGTATAATGACAACGACTAAAATAAATATACTTCTCTTTTTATCATCATCGAAGAATCTCTTAATTTTTTCTTTTAAACTTACTTTTGTTTTCATATTATAATCCTCTCAATATTGGAAGTTCAAAGATCACGAATATTGCTACTAAGGCAACTAAGATAGCTATCATGATGACATAAGTGATCATTGGTGTTTTCTTCTTTGTCACTTTAATAACATCATTTACAGCATGAAAAGCTTCAATGTTAGATTCATCAGCTTTAATTGGTGTAGCAACTTTATCTTCATGCTTTTCTTCCTCAACATTATTAATAATATTATTTGCTTCATTTTGACTTTTTGCAAGATCATATGCTGATGCAGAATCAATACTAATTGGTTTAACACTGCTTTCTAGTTTAGTAACTACTTTCTTATATTCAGTCATATTATCACCTTACCTAAATTATATCAATAAATAAAGAGTAAATAAATATTTACTCTTAAATGTGTTCTAAAGTAGACATTATATTTGGTACCATTTGTTTCTTTCTCGATACTACTCCATGAAGAACTTCGCCTTCTTCAAGATTATCTATTCCATAAGCCATTTCAAGAATTCTCTTTGATGGTTCCGAATATAAAAGATAAGAATCATTAGTTAAGAAATTAGTTACAAATAAAGCACACACTTTATAATCGTGATTATCTGCTAATCTATTTAATTCGTCTATTAGTTCTTCCATACGGGGTTCAAATATATCAAATGATGTTGTAAATACTTGAGCAATTGCCATCGTATCATCAGATACTTTATAGGTTTTAAAATCTTTAAATATTACTTCATTAGCAGTTAATCCATCAATTGAAACTCCACTACTAAGAAGTTCTAAACCATATTTCTTTATATCTAATCCACTTAATTTTGCAAGTTTTCTTGCTACTAAACGATCTATATCTGTTGTTGTAGGACTTGCAAGTAAAAGAGTATCTGATATAATTCCACTAAGTAATAAACCTGCTATATATTTAGGAATACTAACTTTATTTTCAAGAAACATGTAGTATATTATTGTAGAAACCGAACCTACTGACATATTTCTAAAGTTAATAGGTACTGAAGTATTAATATCTCCTAAATTATGATGATCAATTATTTCAAGTATTTCTGCTTCATCTATACCATCTACTGTTTGACTTAAAGTATTGTGATCAACTAATATTACTTTCTTTCTTGTTATTTCTTTAGCATCTATTGTTCTTAACATACCTACACATACATTCTTATTATCAACAATTGGATAATTGGTATGTTTTAGTTTACTAGTTTCTTCATTGAAGTCAGATAAGTAATCATGTTCATTAAAAGTTATCGTAACTTGATTTCTCTTAATTGTACTGATTGGATTAGCTAAACATATTACTCTTGATATATTAAATAGAGATTCTTTAGATACAATAATATTGATCTTATTCTTTCTAGCAAAGCTTTTTAAAGTTGCACTTATCTTCTTATCGGAATTATATATAATTAACTTTAAATTACTATTATATTTTATATCATCTACATTAGTAGTTATAATAACAGCTTCTGAATTATAACTCTTCCAATCAGTTAGAACATTAACTTTACCACTTATTGATTCATCTATCTTTAAATAATCAACAACCGTAAGTGTACT
Organism: uncultured Muribaculaceae bacterium; assembly: GCA_964551965.1. GTDB lineage: Bacteria > Bacillota_I > Bacilli_A > RF39 > UBA660 > CAG-582. The sequence continues at coordinate 49,363 of CAZKFB010000001.1, read as the reverse complement.
TAAAATGTTTTCCATTGTCGTATTGATAAAAGTATTATTGTTTTCTACCATATCAGATACTATTTCTTTTAAAGATACATATCCTTGAAATACTTTCTTTTTATTAACAATAGGAAGACCTGTTAATCCATAATTATTCATGATATTGAATGCATCATATATAGTTCTATTTTCTTCAATTAGATAATTCTTATTAAACTTAACATCCTTAATAGTAATTTTTACATCGTTTAAATAACGTGGTACTGGTACCTTAAATTTCTTTAATACGAATTCCGTTTCTTTACTTATTGTTCCTAGTATTCTAGGTTCTGTGTTATTGCCAAGTTTATTCTTTAAATAAGAAAGTGTAATTGCTCCACATACTGAATCGGTATCAGGATTCTTATGTCCAAATATTAATACTTTTTCCATTTTTATTCCCCTATTCTATTGTTATTATATCATATAAAATAGAGTTATTGAACTACTTTTAAATTTCTCTTTTTACTAATAAAATATATATTTTGATAATACTTTCTAATGTCTTGTTCCCAACTTTCTATAAGTTCTTTAGTTCCTTCAAAAGTTGTTTTAAATCCAAAGCGGTCAAGATAATACATGAATATTGCTCTTGAATAAGGATCATCTACTACTCCTTCTTCAAGTTTCTTAGTTAGATATATTTTATTTAACTTTTTTGAATATAATTTAAATCTTCTTTTAATTTGATCATCAATAATATATAATTCATCTAATTCTCTTAGTACTTGTAGATCACTTTCTAAATCTAATTTATTACTTGGTATTATATAGTCAATAATAATTGATAAATGATTATCTTTTATATCATTCATATATTTTCTTATATTATTAATATCTTCTTCTCTTACTTTAAATATTATATTTGGGTATAAATTATTAAGTTTAATTAGAATATTAATTGAACTTTCTAGATTATTATCTAGTGATATACAAATAGGACTATCTAAATCTTTAATCACTTTATCTAACAATTCCAGTAACTTCTTTTCATCAATAATACCAATTATACTTATTTCCCATTTAGGAGTTTTCCTACATATAATAGACATATCATCTAATGTATAAATAATCTCCATTTTATTTATTACTTTATTAAATCTTATCATAACTCATCCGCGATAACATATTTAAAAGTATTTAAATTAATAATATTCTCTTTAACAACTTTTTGGTTATTTTTTACAATTCTTAAAGCACTTTCAAAAGATGGAAATATTTCTTCTTCAAGGTAAGTTCCATCCATATCCATTGTCTCGATTCGATAGATATATTTTTTATCATTAGGTGTTTCTAAGTCCACTTCTACGATCTCTATTTTACGCCCATGATATTTGTTTTTAAATAACTGTGCGGCGTCAATCGTACCAAAGACTGGATCAAGCACGATATTTAAATCCTTTATTTTTAATTGATATACTTTCATACAACTATCCCTTTCCTAGAATAATCATAATAGAATAAAATATATAAATAAAATAAAAAAAAGTTATATCAAATATATCATATTTGGTATAACTTCTATTAGATCTCGATATTAAAGTATTTATTTAAGAATATCTTAGGAGATTCAGTAATATAATCTTTTACGTAAACTAGACTAATACCTATTTTAGGTAAATCAGGTATTTTAATCTCTTTTAATATATTTCTATTTATATCATCTATAACCATTTCTCTTATGATATAACCAATACCTAAGTTTCTTTTTACAGCGCCAATTATAACTTCTGATGTATGAATGTTAATAACATTGTTAAGAGTACATTTATTATTAATTAGAAATTCTTCTAAATCAGTTCTATTTGCTGTTCCCTTTATTGGTAGTATAATTGGCATGCTTTCTAAATCTTTTACATTTTTTATTTCGGAAATATCAAAGTTTTCCGATGCTACAAAAGTATTTGATAAATCTTTTATATGCTTAACAGTTATTGAATCATCTTGAAAGTTAATAGGTTCTGAGTCAATCATAAAATCTATTTCATGACTTCGAAGTAATTCTAGAAGTCCACTCGTAGATTTATTTATTAAAGTTATTTCAATATTGGGATATTCTTTATGAAATGCATCGATAGCATCAAATAGATAAAAAGATGCAATATGAGATGGAATACCTATTGATAACTTTCCCTTATCTAAAGTTTTAGTTTCTAACATCATTCTTTCAGCCGTTACAAGCGAATTATAGCTTTGTTCGACATAGAAGAATAGTTCCTTACCTTTATCAGTTAATTCTATTCCCTTTTTAGTTCGATAAAACAATTTAGTATTTAATTCAGTTTCTAATGTCTTAATACTTCTACTAATAGCTGGTTGAGAAGTAAAATTCATCGTTGCTGTCTTCGATATACTTCCACATTTAGCAACATCATAGAAAGTCTTATATAAATTAAAGTTAACATTTGATTTATACATACTACCACCTAACTCTTATTCTATATCAAAAAATTTAAAAAAACTACTTTAAAGTAGTCTTTTTAGTATTTTTCTTAGTAGTTGTTTTCTTTTTTGTAGTTGTACTCTTTGTATTATCTTTAATCATCTTTATTTTTTCTTCAGCATATTCAGCTTTCATATCTGATATTTCACGTACTTTTTTATTATTAGTTTCTTTTAATTCATACCCGGATGTAAATATTAACTTAGCTACATATACAGCAAAGATATATAGTACTCCTGTAATATTAATATCTGATAATGAGAAGATTCCGGTTGATGATGACACACAGCAAATTGTTAATGGAATTACGAAAGCAATAATAATCGATTGTAATACTGTGCTATTAATAATTTCAACATTTTCTTTAGTAAACATATCCCCTTCAACAACTGAATTAAATATTTTTAAAGCTTTAGTAATTAATGAATGTAGGCATCCATAATATACACATACAGAAAATCCGTATCCCAATGTTGCAACTAATAATTTAGCTATACCAAAATTATCAACTAAACCGGAAACTTCTGATACATTAAACTTTGTAATAGAAGCTACCATTGCTGATAACATTGATGAAGGTAATTCATTTCCCCTTACCATATACATAACTAAAAGTCCGATACTAAATCCTGCACAAAGTACACAATTGATTAAGCAAACCCATTTAAAAGCAATTGCTACAATCTTAATAAACACTGACATAAATTTAACGTCATAATCTTGTTCTCTCATAATTTAATTCCCTCTATTCTATATAAATAATATCATAAATATAATTAAAAAGAAATAATAATTTAATTATAAATTTTTTAATACTTTATCTATCTTTCGATTTCTTATTTTATTGATAATTAATCTTACGATGATTATTAAAATAATTATTGCAATAACTATTCCACCATAAAAATATACTTTCTTATTTTTAATATATAATAAGTTATTCTTTTCTTTATCTTTTGAATCATCTTCTTTTTTATCTTCTTTATTTTCTTTTAATGTTGTTGATTCGGTTGATATAGATGTTTCCGTAGAATTAATGGTAGTTGTCGTTGTTTTAGTATTATTAGATTTTGGCTTAGTTGTTGGTATCTTAGATATTTTAGGGGCTGTAATTGCCGTAGTTGGTCTTTCTGTTATTTCAATCGGTTCAGTAGTCTCTGCGGGTTTTGGTGCTGCTTTAACATTTAAAGATATTCTCTTCTCAAATGATCCATCAACATAACCAATATCATCTTCTGTGAAATTTGGAAAATTACTTAAATCACCAGCTAACATATAAGGTGATCTTACAGTAAACTCAATTGATCCCGAAGAACGTGGATATACTTGTAAAACAAAACGATAATTATTGCAATAAACATTATTACTACAATTTGTTTCAAAAGACACATCTTCTTCTTCAAATTCAAAGACACCAATAACATCACGGTACCCTTGACCACCTTGCGTATATATTTCTGAATTGGCAGCTTTTGCTCCCTCCATAGTTAGAAGTTCTCGATTATATTCAACTTCTATTCCGGCACCTAATCCAATTAATAGACCTTCAGAATCACTACGAGAAAATTTTAAATCGACAATAACTTCAGAAATCTCCCATTGTTTTAGTTCTGGTGGAGCTGACACCTCAAGTCCAGTTACAGCTAAAGCATTAGCTTTCAAAGGAATAAATAAAACAAATAAAAATAATAAAACTCTTTTCATATAACCTCACTATATTTCACTCTCATTATATAATAATAGTTTTATTAAATCTACAATTTTTTCAAGATATTCCTAAAAAGACCATTTAATTTTAAATGGTCTTTATTCACTTTTCATTTCAAAAAGAATATCTCTTAGTTCCATTGCTCTTTCGAAATCTAAATTTTTAGCTGCTAATTTCATTTCACTCTCAATATTAGCCATAATCATATCTTTATCTTTTTTAGACATCTTAGTCTTAGATAAACTCTTTTCTTCTACTTCCGTATTAGATATAACTTCTTTAATTTCTTTAACAATTGTCTTTGGTATGATACCATGTTCTTTATTAAAATTATCTTGAATCTCACGACGACGTTTTGTTTCTTTAATTGCCATATCCATCGATTCACTTACGGAGTCTGCATACATGATGACATGACCCGATGCATTTCTAGCACATCTACCAATAATCTGAATAAGCGATCTATCACTTCTTAGGAATCCTTGTTTGTCAGCATCCATAATAGCAATCAATGATACTTCCGGTAAATCGATACCTTCACGTAGAAGATTTATTCCAACTAAACAATCATATTTGCCCATTCGAAGTTCTCTAATGATCTTTAATCTCTCGAGAGTTTTTACTTCACTGTGAAGATATGCAACTTTAATTCCAACATTTTTTAAATAGCTTGTTAATTCTTCCGCCATTCTAATAGTTAAAGTTGTAATAAGTACCCTTTCATTCTTTTCGGTTCTTATACTTATTTCATTTATTAAATCATCTATTTGGCCTAAAGTACCTTTAACTTCAATAGTTGGATCAAGTAAACCTGTTGGTCTAATGATTTGTTCAACACATTTATGATTAACAAGCTCAAGTTCATAATCTCCCGGAGTTGCTGATACATAAATTGCCTGATTAATTTTATCATTAAATTCTTCAAATTTAAGTGGTCTATTATCTAATGCTGAGGGAAGGCGGAAACCATATTCAACAAGTGTTGTCTTACGCATTCTATCTCCATTATACATCCCTCTTACTTGTGGTAAGGTAACGTGTGATTCATCAACAACAAGCAAAAAATCTTTAGGAAAGAAATCAATTAAAGTAGATGGTGTCTCTCCTTCATCTCTTAAAGCTAAATGTCGAGAATAGTTTTCAATACCATGACAAAATCCAGTCTCTCTTAACATTTCAAGATCATATTCACATCTTTCTCGAAGTCTTTGTTCTTCTAATAAACGATTATTATCAATCAATTCTTTACATCTACTTCTTAACTCTGCTTCGATTCTATTACATGCTTCTTCAAGTTTCTCTTTATTTGTTACAAAGTGAGTTGCCGGAAATAAAGTTGTACTTCTCTTATTATTTAGAATCGTTCCTGTCAATATATCAAATTCGGATATTCTATCTACTTCATCACCAAATAATTCGATACGAACTCCATTCTTCTTTTCAGCTATTGGCACAATATCAATAATATCACCATTTACCCTAAATGTTCCACGATGGAAATCTATTTGATTCCTCTCATAGTTCATTTCAATTAATCTATTTAATATATCATTTCTTGAAATAGTGTCACCAACCGTTATTATAAGCATATGATTTTCATAATCATCGGGATCTCCTATACCATATATACAAGATACACTCGATACAACGATTGTATCAGGATATGTAAGTAAACTTGAAGTAGCAGCATGGCGAAGTTCATCTATTTCATCATTAATAGATGCATCTTTTTCAATATAAGTATCACTTTGAGGAACATACGCTTCAGGTTGATAATAATCATAGTAAGAAACAAAGTATTCTACATGATTATTGGGAAATAATTCTTTTAATTCCGAATATAATTGACCGGCTAATGTCTTATTATGAGCAAGTACTAATGTTGGCTTATTAACTTTAGCAATAACATTAGCAATTGTAAATGTCTTACCAGTTCCGGTTGCACCCAATAAAACTTGATCTCTTTTTCCATCTTTTATACTTTGAACTAATTCTTCAATAGCTTTAGGTTGATCTCCTGATGGTTCATATTTAGATACTAAATCAAACATATTATTCCTCCATTCATTATTATTTTATACAAAAAGAAAGTAACGATTACTTTCTAATTAACTTTGCCACCACATTCTGGACAATAGTTTATATTCTTACTTACTTTTGTACCACACTTTTGACAAACTCTAGATTCATCGATTGCTTCTAATTCACGATTTAACTTTTCTATTTCTGATTCTAAATCAATTATATCAGCATGTTTCTTTTTTTCAGTCTTAGAAAGCGAATTAAAATACTCACGACCTAAAGAAGCGTACATGGCATTTAATGCATCATTTTTTGATTTTAAAGTTATTTTAACATTAGCCTTACTAGTCGCTAAATTAACATTCTCTGACATATATTTACCAGCTGAAAGAATTTGATCTTTGATTTTATCAATTGTCATAATAATCACCTAGTAATAGTATACCACATAAAAAAGGATTAAATAATCCTTTATTATTTACTATTAATATAATTGTTAGTCTAGATAAATAATATTTAAAAGTTTTCATAGTATAATATCCCTAACCCATGAAAATATAAAATAAAAAATGATAAAATTATAATTCAATTCTATCATTTTAATACTATTTAAACAAATATAATATATTTAGCTTCTTGCTGCTCCATCTACTGATAGTATTTCGCCAGTAACATAACTTGCCATATCGCTAGCTAAGAATAAGAATGCATTAGCAATATCTCTAGGTTCTCCTATTCTACCTAAAGGTATAGTTTTAATTAATGGCGCAATTTGTTCTTCAGGTAATGATGCTACCATATCAGTTTTTGTTACTCCGGGAGCTACAGCATTAACTCTTATATTAAATGGTGCAAGTTCTCTTGCTAGAGATTTAGTTAGACCATTTACGGCAAACTTACTTGCTGGATAGCCAACGCCCGAAGGTTGTCCATAAATACTAACCATTGAACTTGTATTTAAGATAACTCCTCCATTATTCTCTTTCATATAAGGAACTACAGCCTTTATCATATTAAATATGGCTTTTACATTTAAGTCCATGATCTTTGAAAAATCCTCACTAGTAGTATCTTCAATTTTCTTATTGGCAGAAATACCTGCATTGTTAACAACAATATCTAAATGGCCATATTTATTAACAATCTCTTTTATTGTATTTTCTACTTCTTCATAATTATTTAAATCAGGATAGTAACCACCTACTTCATATCCTTCACTCTTTAATTCATTAATTGCTTTTTCAACTGTTTCTTCTCGAGATCCAAGTAAAATAACTTCAGCATTATTTTCCTTAAATACTCTTACTGTTTCTAATCCTATTCCTCTTGTTCCGCCCGTTACTAGAGCTACTTTTCCTTTTAACATTTTCTTCCTCCTTAAATATGTAACTATTTATTTAATTCTAATTTAATTTCTTGTTGCTTAATTCTATTGTTTTGTATACTTCATTACAAGAAGAATCCTTACATAGTTCAAAATATAATGGATATTTTAGCAGATCGTCAATATAATCATAGCCATATTCTTTTTTATCTTGACCTTCCTTTGAATAATTATAAGAATTCAAACCATTGCCTAATGCCACAGTCTTTTCTCCATCTTTGTCATAACAAAGTCTCGCTGAAACAATTTTTTCTTTAGAAGAATAAATGTCCGTGCTATATGTAAGCAAATTACCATTATTATTTTGCATTATAAATACATCTACAGAAATATTAGTTTCTTCATCTCTTATTTCTCCAATAAAGTGATATTCACCACTTTTATTATTAAGTAAAAGATAAACTACAATTATAAGTAGTATAACTACAATTACTGAAAACACCTTTATTAAAGTTTCTTTCATAAAAATTTCTCCATGTTTTACTATTCTTTTCTCAAATTTATCTTATATATAGATTATAATATAAAAAAGGCTAAAAGTCCACTTTTTAAACCATAATTATTCACATGATCCTTTATGATTTGCAAAATAATTATTATCTATTTTCACCAATCCATTATATTTTAATATATATAATTCATTTATAACTTCACGGATATATTTTCTATCATGAGATACACTTATTATTGTCCCTTGATACTCACTTAATACTTTTCTAATAACTGGATTTGATAATGGGCTAACATTTCTTGTAGGTTCATCAAGAATTAAAACATCACACTTATCAAGAACCAATTTAATAAGAAATAATTTGGCTTTTGTACCATTACTTAAATTCTTGATTTCACTAGTCATTTCTTCTCTAGTAAATTTCATATTTCCTAAATACATGCGAGCTTTTGTAATATCTTCTTGACTACCTTTCGGACATATATAATCTAATACATACTTATAATTATTTAGAATATCATCGTATGTTTGTGGCATATAACCAACTTTAATATCTTTTCTTGTTCTTAATTCATTATAAATAATCTTAATTAATGTAGATTTACCAATACCGTTATTACCAATAATGCATAGATGAATATTACCAACGATATCTAATTCGATGTCCTTAGATAAAATTTTATCTGCTACTTTTAATTCTTTAATATTTAGACTAATTATATTTTTTGTTTTGGGAATATCAACACTTTCAAAAAAGAAATTAATACTTTCTTCAACATCGGGAATTTCTGTTAATTCAACATTATCTAATTTCTTTTCTTGCGATTTTAGAGAATGCATCTTTTTCTTTAATAGTCTAGCTCCGTGAGGATCCGATCTTGAAATACTATTCTGTTGATATTCAACTTTTTGGATTACTTTTTGCAATCTTTCTTGTTGTCTATTAAACTCCCTTTTTTCCGATTTTGCAATTTGTGTTTGTTTTTCTATCTTTCTAAGTCTTTGATTAACATATGTCTCATAGTCTATTCTTAATAAAGTATGTCGACAATCGGTTTTCTTATTAATTTGTTCTAAATGCAATATTATATTTGCTGTATTAGTTAAAAGTGTTTCATCATGAGAAACATACATGATTGGTTTATTTGTATTGTTAATAAATTCTTCTAACCACTCTAATGTTTCAATATCTAAATCATTAGTTGGTTCATCTAAAAATAAAATATCATATTCATTTAATAATAATCTTAAAATACTTATTTTTACTTTTTCTCCGCCCGATAATGTACTAACTTTTTGTGTTAAGATATTTTCACTCAGATTAAACAAATCTAAATACTTATAATAGTTATTTATTTTATCATAATAATCATCTTCATTAACAAAGAGAAAATCATATACTTTCTTATCTAAACTATCCTCACTTATCGATTGTTCTAAATAACCAATCTTACTTCCATTAAAATTAATACTACCACTTATTTCTGCGTATTCACATATACCTAAGATAGATTTTAATAAAGTAGATTTGCCATTCCCCTCTTCTCCTATAATAGCGAGCTTATCGCCACTATTTAATACTAAATTTAAATTTTTAATTATATATCTATCATTAATAGATATACTAACATTTTTTATTTCTAACATATTATGCCTCCTTATTGGCATAATCAAAGTTTATGCCTAACTTGTATAAACTAAAATTCTCATTTTATCACCTCTCCATAAAATAGTTGTTGATTTACCACTTCCATTGATTCAAGTAAATCCAGTATTTATCATTTTAAATCATTCAGTATTTCTTATTATACTATATTAAGAGTTTTCTAATGTCATTTCCATTTCTTCAGAATTAGAAAATCCCATTTTTATATATAAATCTTTTCCTTGATTAGAAGGCTTTAGTTTAACTTGTTTTATACCCTTTTCTTTTAATAACGCTAATTATCAATAATATAACCATAATATGGTGTTTTAAAGAAACAGAAAGGCACATCAGACTTTATGACTGCTCCGCCTATTGCAACAATTCTATTATTTTCTTTTACCATATAGTGGAAACATTTATCTTTTTTATATAAATAGGTATATTCTTCTCTTATCTTTTCTTATATATTATCTTGAAATATATGGCTTATTCCAAGTTCTTCTGACATTTTAATTTTCATATCAACTATTATCGATATATCATCCATTGTTGCTTTGACTATTTCCATTAGTAACAATCTCCTCTTACTCACTTTTTTTTCATAATTATATCAAAAAAAGAATAATTCATAAATATGATTTATCCAATATAATAGTCCAATGATAAGACAATTGAAGTATTAAGAGTATAGAATGTAAAAAAATATAGAATGCAAATTAAAGAATTAGAAAAAGCACTTAATATGATTATATATAAGTGTTGGTATTATATCCGGTAAAACAGATTATTTCAGTTATTTATTACCAAGTAAAAAAGACAAATAATTGTCTTTCTTCTTATCTTAATATTCTTTTCTTATAATTAGCTTCTTTTATTTCTCTTCTCTTCCAAGTATCATTCCATGGCCTAACATAAAATAATGTATTGTCATAATAACCAGTTAGAGAAGAATAAGCTCTAATGATGTCTTCATCATTCATATTACGAGTATAGCCTAATCTATCATCACTTAGATAGCTATCATGACTTTCAACGAATTTAACCATACTATTTGGATCACTTCCATCATAGTTACCTAAGACATGCATATACTGGGCATACTCATCTAATATAGCTTTATTCTCTTCAAATATTACTTCTCCGTATAGGAATAAACCATATTTTTTTAAACGATAAATTATATTGGGCCAAAATCTATAACCTTCACTAGGTAGACCAATTGACTTAGCAGCATCAAATCTAAATCCTTCAATACCACAATCTAATAGTTTATTTAGGAATTCAACAATCATATCTTCAACATCCGGATTGTAGACATTTAAACCAGGCAAGTTAATACAATTGTGAATAACTTCATCACGATTATTCCAGTCCGTTACAGTCTTTTTTGGTCGCCAATAATCAGGATTATCTCTTAATCTTTCATTAACTTTCTCGTGTGGAGCAAAGTTATCACTGATAGAAGAACCCGTATGATTGATTACGACATCTTGAATAGGAAGAAGTCCCAATTCATGACAAACATGACATAAGTACTCAAGTTCTTCCTTACTTCCAAAATAATTTCCAATATCTAATGCAATTGGCTGATAAGACATCCACCATTCTTTTAAACCATCTTCTTTTAATGGTTGTATTGGATTTAACTGTACAGCATCAAATCCTTGTTTCTTAACTTCATCTAAATTTGGTACGATATCATCAAGTCGCCAATTGAAAAAATGTATTATTCTCATACCACCAAAAAACCTCCTATATTTTACATTATAAATATAGCATACTTTTTTAAATTTTTCATTAATCTATTGTATTAATCTTATAAAAATATTTTCCTAAAGATTTTATTTTTTCGGTCCCAACTTGGGACCAAATAATTTTACTTTCTTCTATTATTGCGAGCTTTGCTACTCCATGCTCTGTGAATACAAATGGCATTTTCTTTCTCCACTATGATTACTTAATGTTGAAGTTCCATTTTGGAACTTCAAGCCATCATACGCCTTCTTATTCAATCTTCTTCATCTTTATAAATTTCTTCTACTAAAGGAAATACACTCCAAGCTTTAGCCCATCCTGTATAGAAAGCTAGTTGGGTTACCATCTCTACTACTTCTTCTTTTGTTAAACCATGTTTCTTACCTAATACTAAATGAGATTTTACTTGAGGGTACAATCCTTGAGCCATTAAAGCTGATATTGTAATCATACTTCTATCTCTCAAGGATAATTTATCTTCTCTACTCCAAATTTCCCCAAATAATACATCATCATTAAGTTCAGCAAATTTAGGAGCAAGACTTCCTAAGTTATCTCTTCCTGCAGTTTGTTTTTCCATTAAATATCACCTTCCATGTTAATAATACAACAAGATATATTATTCATGTCAATACAAATAAAAAAAGAAGTGTGATTTCTCACACTTCTCTAATTCATCAAATCATATTTAGAAAACTCTAATCTTAGTTTTACTAAACAACTCTTTTTTATTTTATATAGGCCTTTTTTAGAAACATCCAATATTTCACTTATATCTTCTTCAGTCTTTTCCTCAAAGAATGTAAGTGTTAAATACATAGATTCTTCTATTGTTAATTCTTCTGATAAGGCATATAAAATATTATATAAATCCTTAGACCATATACTTAAATCCATTTTACTTTCTATATATGTTCCAACCTTATCATTGATTTTATTAGTGTTCCTATTTAATTCTAGTGAACTGGCATTAGATTTTAAACTATAGTTATTATCATAGCATATTAAATATTTAGAATCTTTAAATTTATTAAAAACTTTTTCTATATCTTTTCTTAGATTAGAATAATAATATTCATTAACTGTATTTTCACTTAATAGTTGAATATATTTAACTTTTCTTGCTTTGTCTAACATAATATCTGGTAATTCAACAAAGTCTTTAATCGAGATTGTATTAATCATATAATCACCTCTTAATCACTTGATTGTATATATTACCCTTTTTCCCTTATATAGTCAATAATTTTATTTATCTTCTTTTAAAGATTCAAATACTTGAAATATTTTCTTGGGAAGTGGAAGACCCATAAACGCCCAATTTTCAAGTATTGAAATGGCTTCATTAGAAATAAAGAAATATATACATAATGTTCTTATTGCCATTGTTTTATCTCCTATAAGTGAATCAAATAAACTTCCTATTATTACTATTAATATATAACCTAATTTTTTTAAAAATCCTTTTAATCCTAATTTGCTATTTAACTTTTTTTGATAAATTGCTTTAATTACACCTGTTATATAATCAAGAGCAATGAATATTAATAAAGTTATAAATAAATTATCAAAGCCACCTATTAAAAAAATAAACGTACTACTTATCACATTAATATTAATTAAATCTTTAATTCCCATCCCGGATATATTAAATTAGGATTGTCTCCTATTAATTCCTTATTCTTTTCATATATTCTCTTCCAAGTAGTATGATATTTCTTAGCTATCTTTGATAAATTATCTCCCTTTTTTACAATATAGATAACTTCAATATTATTTTTAATATTTGCAACATTGTTTAAAAGATATGGTTTAGGATCAACAAATTTGCCATCCTTTTTAATACCAAAATGTAAGTGTATTCCGGTTGCATGACCAGTCTTGCCCATTATACCTAGTTTAGTACCAGCTACTACATATTGTCCTTTTTTTACACAAATAGAATTCTTTTTTAGATGGCAATAGGTTGAATATAGATTATTACCGTGATTTATAGTTACGTAATTACCACTCTTATACTTTTCCGTATAACCATCAACATTATTTCTTGTACTAGTAACAATACCATCAAAAGCAGAAACGACAACATTGCTTCCTGTAATATCAATACCATTATGGTGTCCTGTTTCATATCTTTTAGTTATCTTATTATAAAAAGTTCGTGGTCCAAAATCAGAATTAATCTTAGAACTAGTTATATCCTTTAATGGACTATTAATTATTTTTCTTAATATATATGCCATTAACTCACTTCCTTTCATTAAAAAAGAGCAATAAAATTGCTCTTAATTGTTGCTAAATACCGCTCAAATAAATTTTTTTCTGAATAATAGTTTTTTAAAATACAATAAAAAGTTTTTACATTTTATAACTAATGTCTATTCCCTTTTTTTTCAATAAATCAATAAATTTATTGCTTTGTGATGTATCTAGTCCAAATATCAATTTGTCATCTGTTGAATATAATATTATTCTAGAAAATGGGGTTACCATTGTTCTCACAATATCTTTATATTTCATGACTTGTTTTTTCCTTAATATCCTATATCTAATTATTTCTTCATCATTAAAATAGAGATTGCACTTTGAAGTATAAATAAATAATAAAAGACTGGCAAGGAATAAGCAAAGCATAACACTTGTTATACCAAGAATATTATTTGTCTCGCTGACATCATATTTTTTTATTATTTCATATATAAATACAATCAGACTTATAACAGTCATAATAAGAAAAACAATTGTTAAACCAAAGAATATTAGTTTATACCCATCTCGATTGGAACAAGTATACCCTTTAATATTTTTTGTTTTAAGGATTTTTTCTTTTATAGATTGAGTTTTATTATAATTATCAGAACTGGCCACATCTCTAATTAATTTTAAAGCAACTAGCATAAACAAAACTCCTAATACTCTTATTACTATCTTTTCCATTTAATACTCCTATTAATCTTTATAATCTTATTTTTCTTCTTGTTTTATATAATCATCACAACTAAACTTCTTATTAGAATCATCTGAATATAGAATTTCTCCCGAATTAGTATTCCAATAATACTTTAAGCATATTTTATTATGCTTTTGTATTGTCTCTTTATTTAATAAATCTATTTCTTTTAAATATATCTTATTATTAATACGGCAGTTAATTCTATTTTTTTCATATTTACTAATTTCACATTTAACTATTGAGTAATTATAATTAACTTCATTCTTTTCATTTTTATTTTGCCAATAAAACTCATCACAAGAAAGATTATGTTCATTACTCATTTTTATAATCTCAGCGTTTCCTCTATTAGGCTTTATTTTAATACAAATATGATTCCCGATACTATCTTCATCTATGGATTCAGCTCTGCTATAGAACTCTATTTCATTTATTTCCAAATTATCATTCTTGCAACTAAGCATGTCAGGATTATCTACTCCATTATATAGATAGTCTGTTATCTCACATTCTTGAATAATAAAATTATCATCATAAAATCCAGTTATAATTTTAGGTAAATTAAAGAGCGCCAATACACATAGCAAGCCTATACAAATTGATAAAATAATATATGCAATTGTTCTTGTTTTGACATCCTGTATCTTATTGTACTTTTTCAAATCTATTTTTTTTGATAAATCAAAACTTTTATACAATTTTAACTCTTTTATAACACAAAAAATCAAATAGATAAAGACACCAAATAAGAAGATACAACCAATAAGATATGTAAATTTATTATCCACTAGTATCACCAACTTCAATCATTTCAATTATAACTCATATTCGATCATTTTCATATATATCTTTTAGATTTTACTACTCACACGGTTATGAATTTAAATTTAAAAAAATCTAGTCCATCTAAAAATTTAATATCCAACTTTATATTGCCTCCAGGTCCACCATAATGCAAGCTGAACGATTATCCAAATAATAATCCGTCAGATGACAATATTGCAACTTGAAAAAGCATTTGTTTAAATTATACAATATAGGAATCTAGTAAAATTAACTAAAAACATCAGAAATAATATTACAAAAAGTAATATGCACAACTTTTTTTTCGAATTATAAGATACTATTTTTTTAAATTTTAAATTGTGACAATTAACTAATAATTCATTAATTGTAAAACCATCTATTCCAACATTTCCTATCGGCAATATAAAATATTCATTGTCATCTAAATAGGCCATAAAATATAACAAGTCAACTTTTCCAATAAAAAATATCTTATCATAATTTACTTTGATTTTTGTATTTATATTTTCCCCGATTAAATACTCATTCTTATATGATATTGTATAATTATTTTCATCATTGTATTTTTTGTTATGCATTTTTTTATATGAAAAATATAAATGTAAATATCTCATCAAAATTACTAATAAAACAAATAAAATTGCAGAAACTATCAAATAACTATCCGTTTGCACATTGTATTTGTTGGAGCTTTCTTTTACAGTATTTGTAACTAAATCATTCACAAAGAAATATCCCGCTAATAGACAAACAAAAAAATTAATTTTAAAAAGTTTTGTTATCAAAAGATTTGCTTTTGCTGATATTATGGGTATGTTTTCTTTTGTAATTGTAATCTTTGTTTTTTTCATAAACTTCCTCCGAGGATTTAGATATCAATATATATTTATTTTGTATAGAATGATTAAATGATATGCTAAGTATAAATAACGAAGATATTATCTCCATCGTAGTAGTAAACTAGATATCTATATTGATTTATACTTCATATACTATTTATTGTATTATTTTCTACTGATAATATATTTCCCCATCCATCATATTTATAGCTTACTACTAAGTTGTAATTACTATCATAGATTCCTGTTATATCATTTTGATAGTTCTTTTGATAATAGTACATTTCATTGTTATATTTGAATCCTAACAAGTAACCACTATCATCATATATATAGTATATCACATTATTATTTTCGATTTAAAATAATAAAAATTACTCACTATTTTACCACAAATATTCTTTGCATATATTCTTTTCAACTATAATTAAACTATACAATTTAAACTAATTAAATAAATCTGGTTCGATATATTTTTTTATAGTGTTACCAGTCAATTTCACCTTAGGATTATTCTTTTTTATAATGCCAATTATAAGATTAAGTTCTTCATCATTTGGTTGTGGTACTGTTAATCTTGGAAATTTAATTTTATATTTTTTTCTATCCTTAGTTATTATACATATATTTGGCTCTCTTACATTTCCATAATATTCTTTTTCAAAATATATTTCATCTATATCAGAATAATCTACAGTAAAAATATTAAATTTAATGTTTATAATACAACTGTCATATAGAAAACACCCACTGTTTTGATAAAGTACTTCTCCAACACAATCAAATTTATTTTGAACTTTTCTTAAATTGTCTAAATTTTTTCTTAGGTTTTTACACTCAATAAATATAAATATAAAAGATAGTAAAAAAATCGGTGATTGAAAAACTATACTTCCCACAATTATGATTATTGATTCTATTATAATTGGAAAAAGATTAAAAAATATTATATTATATTTAACTATATCTTTCATACACCATTACCTATCTTCCTATATCATTTTAAATGCCTTTTATAAACCAATCCCATTTGACATATAAACCTAATTTTGCATCTATTCCAACGGTGCCGTGATGCTCACTGAAAGAATATCCAAAGAAAAATCCCTCAGATGACAATTCTACATATTTAAACGAATATGATATGTTTTTACTAACAGTCGATTCATCGTCTATAGATTTTGAAATGGAAATTGGACTTATACTTAATACAGTATCCGCTGAACGAGAAATCTGTTTTTGGTGAATTTTGTATGTTTTATTAGTATATATCCCCAACGTATTATTACTTTTACTTATAGCTTTGCTTACTGTGGGGTCACTTACACCAACTTCAGCATAAAATGCATTTGCTCTAAAATTCATTTCGTTTATTTTAGAGTCCACATATGCTTTTCCAATTTGATAATATCCATCTATCTTATTTTTAATATATCTTTTGGCTGTGTTAACAACTTTATCCTTAACTCCTTTAAATGATATGTTTGCGGCAATTTTAACTGCTTTTCTTATCACTTTAAATAATGAATTGCCATCATCATCCGTATTACTAATTGGATTATTACTTACATATGCATACAAGTTTAAACTCGTTATGTCTTGGTTTGCTCCTACTATTCCATCAGCATTAATAAATCTACACCATTTTGGATTATAATATCTACTATTTAAATAATATAAACTAGTCTCTTCGTCATAATAGTAACTTCGATATCTGAATGGATTTATACTTCCTATATTATTTGTTGTATTATCTTCTACTTCTAATATATTTCCCCATCCATCATATTTATAGCTTACTACTGATAATACTTATTTTTTTATATATTCAGCATGGGGGCAAACCATTTTCATCATATTAATTATATTTTCTTCTGGATCAAAGAAAAAAATCCCACATTGTCCAACTGTATAGGACATTTTCTTTTTTTTGTTTTTTTCAGTTATAATGCATAAATCTTTTGTCATATATTTAGAATGTATGGTTGCCTTTATATAATAGCTTTTAATCTCATTATAGTATATTTTTCTATTAAAAAAATCGTTTTGCTCCGTTAAGTATTCTTTTGCAAAAATTATACTTCCTATTCTACACTGCTTTTTTGCCATAATTCTTCACCTTTTTTCAATTTCCTGTCATTTTTATTTCAAATCCTATTTTTACATATCCACCAACATAAAAATGTAAGCTAGTTGTATGCCCAATAAAAATTGTTCCATCTGTATCAGAAAATTCAATTATCCCAATTGAATAAGTTGTTGGATAATGGTTTAAACCTTCTGTTTCTAAATCCACAAGGTTTTGTGAGATGCCAACAACTCCTAATGAAATCCCTCTTGTTTGCTCTAAGTATTCTTCTTTTTTCCCTTGTTTATACTTTGATACAATATTTGTTGAATCGTTTATTCCAATTTTTGCAAAAGATGTATTATCTTCTAGTGAAAAACCGTTTCCTCTTCCCGTTTCAAGCACAAATGATTTTTTAAGATATTCATATCCTTCTTTCAACTGTTTTTTAAATTTCTTAAATTTATCAGAAATCTTTTTGCTACTATTCTTCACTATTTTTTTTGTTTTAGTATAGCTGTCAACAAAGAATTTAGCTACCTTTTTAAAGATGTTGCCTGTTTCATCTATATTTGTAATAGGATTATTTTCTGTATATGAATATAAATTTCCTCCTAGTGAAGAAATTTTTATATACTCGTCTATATTAATAAATCTACACCAATTTGGATTATAGTATCTACTATTTAAATAATATAAACTTGTCTCTTCATCATAATAGTAACTTCTATATCTGAATGGATTTATACTTCCTATATTATTACTTGTATTATCTTCTACTTTTATTATATTTCCCCATCCATCATATTTATAGCTTACTACTAAGTTATAATTACTATCGTAGATTCCTGTTATATCATTTTGATAGTTCTTTTGATAATAGTATATTTCATTGTTATATTTGAATCCTAACAAGTAACCACTATCATCATATATATAGTATATCACATTATTATTTTTATCTTCAAATATTATTTTTCTTCCTTCTAAATAATAATTTGTTTTATTATTCCCTATCTCTTTTGATATTCTTATTCCATCTTTATTATACTTATAATTTATTTCTGTATTTCCATCTTTATATTTTGTTAACTGTCTTCCTTTACTCCATGTTAATTCTTTACTTCCAATAGTTATTGGATTTCCTATTTCATCATAAGTTATTACATCATTATTAAATTTAGTTAACTGATCTTCCCATGAAGTATTTCCATAAGTAAATGTATCTTCATCAATTAATTCGTTAGTTTCTAAGTTATATTCTTTTTTAGTTATGATGTTTCCTTCGTTATCATATGCATAAACATACTTTCTATTTAATTCATAATTGATATCTGCTAATAATTCACTTCTATTATCATATAGATATTCATTGATTATCTCATTATTCTTTTTAATAGATGTTATATTATATAGATTATCATATGAATACTTATAAATATCATTACCTATTTTTATAGTATCTATTATTAATGATGTTCTATCTCCATTTTTCTTATATGTATATTCTACTGGTAGATTATCATTAATATTCCTTGTTATCAATCTTCCTAAATAATCATAAGTATAATTAACTGTATTGTTATCAAAGTTTACTTTTATAACTGAATCATCATCATTAAATATATAATCTAATGTATTTTTATAATTTCCATAATAATAATCTTTATGATTGATATTACTATTGACATCATAGTTATAATTTATTTTAAATTTATTATTAAGCATATATGTTTTTAATCGATTAGCAAAGTCATAATTGTAATCTTCTATATAAGAAGTATTATCTTTAACTGATTTTAATAATCCTGAATTATTATATTGATATTCATAATTATTACTTTTAGCTAATCTTTCAAATTTATCATATTCATAATTAATAATTTCATTATTGCCATAAGTAACACTTTTTAATTTTCCATTATTACTTTCATATTCATTAGTTACTAATGTCTGATTGTTGATTTTTACCTTAGTTGGATTTAGGAAATTATCATATTCAAATTGATAATTCTTATTACCAGTTTTAATATTTTTTATTAAATCATTTTCATAAACATATTCTACTTGTTTATTATCAACAGTTACATTTGTTAATCGATCTTTATTATCATATGTATATGTTGTTTCAATCCCTTTAGCATTAGTTATTGAATTTACAAGATTTGTATTATGATCAATATCATAAGTAGTTGTATTTCCTAAAGTATCAATCATTTTAGTAATATATTTTCCATCTTCTGTATATTCAGAAGTATTCATAATAAATTCATTAGTGTCAGTATCTTCAAAGTAAAATTCATAGTTTGAATTTTCTTCAAGAGCTGCAAATACTAATCCTTCATTATCTACCTTTAAGTATAAATCTTCATTATATACCTTTATTAATTTTGATCCATTATCTCTATTAATAAATTCAAAGTTTGTACAAGGCCCAGTTTTAACTAGTTTTATAGTATTATCAATTTTTACTAAAACTTTATCTGGTAATATAGTTGATTTTAAATTATATACTTTTGTTTCTGTTTGATCATTAATCTCATTATGGCTTTCAATTGAGTATGAATAATGACTACATGTATCATTTTTTAAACTTATTATTCCCGTTTGTAAATCAGGAGTTAAATATTTATCAGTACCCTTAGAGCGAATATAGAAGTTGCCATCTATATCATTCCCTTTTGGATTAACATTGTTAATAATTGTGGCTTTAGGATTTCCAAATTCATCATACTTAATTTCATTAGATATTCCGGTAGGACTAATTCCTTTAAGAAGCCTATCTGCTTTAGTATTATCATATTCATATTTAAAGTTTTTACCCTTAGCATTAAATGAACTAATTAATTGATTATTACTATCATATTTAAATTCACTTTTATTGCTTAATACATCACTCAATGATATTAAATTTCCATTATCATCATATTTAAATGAATAAGAACCTAAATCTTTAATAAGTGAAAAATTAGTTAAAGAAATATGATTTGCTTCATACATACTTAATATTACAATTGTGATTGAATCATAATTATTCTCTGCTACACAAGTATCTGTATAATATTGCCAATTATCAGCATGATAATTTAATAATGCATTTTGCGTTCCACTTCCTAAATCATCATCAGGATCGTTAAATATGATTGCTGCCATATTTCCAACTAATCCCGAATCAACATTAAACACTCCTTCATTCTTATACCAAAAAGAAAAGGTATAAGCATCTCCAATTTTTCCGGAAATAGGTAAAGTTTTAACCATTGATACTCCACCATTGACAATACTATTTAACTGAATAGCTTTTTCATTTGATGACAAAGTAATTATTTGATATGGATTACTTATTTCTTCTTCAGATCCGTCAACACTTCCACTAATTAGCCAACCATCAGTATTATCTTCAAAGTCTGGGTTATCGATTAAATTATATAATCCTGCTGACTCTCCTTCGCTTATTACAACATCATCCATATAAGCAATTCCATCATACAAAACAGTGAAGTTAAAACCAATACAATCAAACTGACTAGGTGTCTCAAATGTTTTTTCTTGATAAGTAAATTCATCATTAGGCATAATAATGTATTCTTTTAATGTTTCTACATCAGTGTTTAATTTAGAATATATTTCAATATAGACTGGATGTTCATTTTTATAAAACGCACCAAAAGTATAATTTTTTGTACTCTCAAAAACATTTGCTATTTGTCCATTACCATATGCGTTAATTTTTGCTGAATAATTGCCATTATAACTATCTTCATTAGATTTATACTGGAATAAGAAATTATTATCTGTAGTCTCAAAGTTTCCATTCTTAATTAAATTTTTTGTAAACTTAATAGGTAATGAACTTGATAATACTTTATTAGTAGCAGCCGACTTTACTTCGTCTATATATTTTTCTGAAAATCCATAAGAATTCTTTAATGAATCATCACTTCCTAAAATAACAGTGCTTATTGTATTGCCCATATTATTGAAAGTATATCTAATTTTATTATTCTTATGATCAGTTACTGTTGTCGAATTAAATTCATATGTAAAAGTTTTGAATTTACCGGTAGCATTATTTAATCCATATTCAGTTAATTTCTTTACACGATAAGGAGATACCTCATAATAATCAAATCCTGCACCTAAACCATTAATATCAATAATTTTTGATATAAGTGAACTGTCATTATAATTAAAATTAATATTTCCCTTTTTAAATGAAATATTATTTATCTTATTATTTGTTAAATTAACAGTAATTGTTTTATTATTACATGTTAATAAAACTTGATTTGTATTATAGTTAATAGTAACTTCATTATTCTTACTATCTTTAATACTTGTAATATAATTAGAACTATTTCTAACAATATTAACAAATGTTTCATCGACATATTCTATTTTTGATAAATAACTATTGGTAAAAATAAATTTATTTCCCTCTTTATCAGTAATTTTATAATTATTATTTTCCTCATTAACAATTTCTAACGTTAGATTTATGCCATCTTCATCACAAAATATTCCTTTACTAAATTGATAGAAATAATGACTAGTTCCATCAGATAGTTTATATAAATATTCCGTTTCCATAAATTGATTAGGAGTCTTTATTACATAGTCATTATAACTGATATTGAATCCTAATCCGAAACCATTATTTTGGTTTAATAACATACTATCTGTATTATATGTTATTTGTAAACCATATAAACTTGTTTGATCTAATATTTCCGATAAAGATATTTGAGTTATCAAATTACCATTATTATTATTAATGTATGATGCGCCATACGAAAGGGGTATACTTTCATATGTCATATAATCTAATAGACCATTTTGCATTCTATATTCAATAACTAGATATGGTCGATCTGCCGTTCCATTTACTCCATCATATGTTTTAGAGTAAAAGCTATAGTCTGCATGACTTGTATTAGGGCTTTCATCAAACAATTTTAGCATGATTCCGTTATTAACATTATTGGTATACCATTTTTTTACAATATTGGTTATTTCAAAATCAAATGCTGTATCTAGGTATAACATTTGAGGTGTTTCAAGATAAGTTTCCATTTTAGTATCGAATTTACTACTCATGTTATTCCATGTCGCAGTTGATTCATCCCAACTTTCTGTAATTTCGTGGACGGCAATTCTCTCAGAATTTTCATGGATAAATGCAACTGAATTTTTTAAATATACTGTTGCTTTTATAATGTTGCAACCTGTAGAAATAAAAGGTAAATCAAATTTTAATAATGCACGCTTTATTCCTGTTCCATCATTTCCAATATATAAATGTTTTGAAAAATCAAAATTACTATCTGCAGCATTTGAATTAATAGTTACATCAAATACATTTTCTAAATTATCACTTGTAATTGT
The DNA here is from genome assembly GCA_964551965.1 of uncultured Muribaculaceae bacterium. Lineage (GTDB taxonomy): Bacteria > Bacillota_I > Bacilli_A > RF39 > UBA660 > CAG-582. Next base: position 25,879 of record CAZKFB010000001.1, on the reverse strand, counting down.
TGGATCAATAATTACTGGATAATTGGCATTCATTAAATAGTCTTGATCAAGAATAATCTCTAATTCATAAAAATCATTATTTTTTTCTAATTTATATTTACAATTGCGATTAATTACTTCATTTGCATCAATCATAAATAATGGATTAAATGTATATATAACCTTATCTTTATCTAATGCAAGTACCTTATTATCTCTTATTTCTAATTTTAAATTAGTATCAATATTAAAAATTATACTATTTTTTATTTCATTATTTAAATAGATATTTTCTTTTAATGTTGAACCATTAATTAAATAATGAAAATCTATATTAGGTAGAACATTTTCATAGATTACTTCATTATTAATTATCTTTGATTTTGTTTCATTAGCATTTTTTAAACTTATATTTAAATAGCTATTACCTAGATTAATATTGACTAAATATTTATCATTATTAAATCTTATTTTAAAATCATTGCTTTTATTTGTAATATAATCATTCTCTTCTATTAGAGTATTATCAATTTCTTTATATTCTCCATTTTCTAAATAATGGATATCATGATCATACATACATGCAGTTATTGTTCCATCTTTATTTAGAAAGTGTTTTTCTCTTTGTTTTCTTAAATTAATTAATTCTTTCATTGTACACTCCTATAGAACTTTAAGAAACTCTTTTCCAAATATATACACAAAGATAAGGTGGCATATTGTTATGGAATTGACTTCCACCATTAGCATTAGTATTTCCGGAAACAGTATGATTATGAATTCCAGCACTAGATGCTCCAATAGAATTAGGCCATATACTAGTATTTGACCAAGTTCCGTTTAAACTGTTTCCAACAGAATTTCCTCCGCCGATTCCAAATTCATTACCTACCATATCTCTTCTTAGATTATGATTATGTGCTCCATTAGCTCCAGTAACCAAATTAACATAGTGAGCATGGCTTGGTACTTCATTAATACTTAATTGATGAGATGCTTCTCCACCAACATTATTAGCAAGGTAATCATTTCCATCTCCATTATTTCCACAGCCAAGTAAAAATCTTCCTTTAACTTGTTCCCAAGTTCCTCCAAACAATGTACTAGGATCTATTGAACTTACACTCATATAAATCGATCCTACTGGATACACTTGATTAAATGTTAGGCCACTTCCACTTTGTTCTCTTGTAATAATAGAATTAACTACTAAATTACCATCACAATCCATGCTAAATTTATTATTTTCTGAATCGAAGCATTTCATTGTTGCTTTATTGAATTTAGCATTTATCTTTCCATCTTCAATTTCTGTAAAACAATTATTTATATTTTCATTCATATATATTCTCCATTTCTATTTCTAAATTTTTACAGCTTGTTTTAATATGATTAACCCCTTTAAATAAAAAAATATTTGGTATTTCCAAATATTCTTTTATTATTTCTTCTTTATCTGTTGATTCTTTATATACCAATCTCTTGATATATGCTTGATTAATTACTCCTTTATGAACTAGTATTATTAATTCATCAGGTATTCCATTGATTATTTCTAATGGATAGTTAAGTATTAATGTGATAGTTGTCTTATGAAGATAATATTTATCTTCAATAAATAGTTTTATAATAGATTCATTACTATAGTTAGTTGTGGGTTTTATTTTAATAAATTTCATAATATCAGTCCTTTTTAGTATAATTAATCATTATTTGTGCACAATCATAATAATCACACTCCAATGCATAAAAAAATGAACTAATCATCCAACAGACAATTAATTCATTTTACTTCATTATACATCAAGGTTTGTAAATGTAAATATCGGAAAAGTTTCTCTTTAGTATCTTTTTTATTTCTATTACAAAACTGTAATAAAACTGTAATCAATTATTAAAAAAAAATCTCAAATCTCTTATATTCATAAATAACTTTAAATAATTAAAATATATTTTGGATAATATTTTATTCTTGAAATACTTCATTTTTAAATGAGATGCGGTTTGTTTATCTGTGTATATGTAGCAATACACTTCATATTCTTTAGTATCAATAATATAATTTAAGATGATTCCCATCGTGTATGTATTTTGAAACTTCATTTCATAAAAATCTAATATATTTTTATCATAATTTCGATAATGTGAATTATATTCACTTTTTAGTGGGGTTAGATCTAGTACTTCCAAAATAATCACCTCAAATTTATTATGTATAAATTAATAAATTTTATAACCAACTACACTTATATCTTAATTATAACATACCTTACATAAAAAAAAAATCTAGTTTTAACTAGACTTTTTTACATTATCTATTAATACTTGATTTAAATATTCTTTACCTTTATCAGTTAAATGGGTTTTATCAGGTCTTAAATAATCAGCATTGCTATTCAAATCATTCTTAATGTTTATAACTTTGACATTATCAACATTAATTTCAATATCTTTAGTTGTTATAATGTATACATTTTTATCTTTAACTAAATCTATTACTTTTTTATAATCGATATCTGATGTTGAATCATAGACAAATACTAAAGTATTAGTTATTGTTTTATTCTTGATACTATTATTTATTTTTTTAATTAGTTTATCAGTAGTATAATCAGAATCTATTTCAAAATTAGAATTATTAAAAGTTTTTTCTATTAAATCATAAGAATTTAACAATAAATCATTTCCATAGAATGTTATTTTATTCTTGGTACTATTCTCATGATCTTGCATTAGATCACTCTTTAATCTATCTATTCTATCTAATACACCTTGATAGATAGCATTGTAGATAACTTCAGCATATGCTTTTCTTCCGGGAGGAGTCAAATGAATGCCATCAGCATAGAAGTATTCAGGATGGCCTACTGCAGCTTCAGCCCAGTCAATTACATGAACATTCTCAAACTTACTTGCATAAGCTTTAATCTTATCATTAAAGTGAACTTCTTCATCATTAGTAACTGTCAACCAATAAACTTCTCGATTTCCTAAAGTTTCCATGATTTCTGCTTTACACTTTGCTGATGAATCTCCATTAGTTCCAAGATTGAATACTACATAGTCACCTAATACTCCCGAATTCTTATATTCTAGTAATATATCATTTGCAGCATAAGCAGTACGGGATACTTCTCCATTGAATATTCCTTTAGGAAATACACTTTCAAGGCTCTTAACAGCTCCTAACATAACTGAATCACCAATACCAACGACAGGTAAGTTATCAACAACATTCTTAATGTTGTCTTTATCTTTATCAAGATTCTTTAAAGCTTCCTCATATTCTCTTTGAGCATCTTCATATTCTTTCTTATATTGTTCTTGCTTTCTCTTAGCATCTTCAGCATTCTTAGTTAATTCATCTTCTAGTTGTTTCATTTCTTTAGAATGATCTTCAGTGATTACATATGTATACTCACCATAGAATACTCCACCTAATACCAAAACAGCCATTATTAATTTTAATACTAACTTCTCTTTATTAATTTTTAAGATAAAGTGAATAATAGAAGAAATAATAAATGTAATAATTATAATTAATATAGTTTCTATAACAACATTCCATTTAATATATTGGAATAAGAATATTACTGGATATTGTACTAAGAATAATTCATAACTAATACTAGATAAGTATTTAATAATACTTATTACTTTACTATCTTCATTTAAATTATTTATACATGAATAATCTATTAATCTTAAAGCAAATAAAGTTGATAGTAATATACCAGCACAGAAATATTTATTTGATGCATCAATGGTAAAGAACATGATAGTAAGAAGTATCATATATATACCCATTATAACATTAACTGTTTTCTTACCTCTTAATAATTTAGGTACTAATGGTTTAAAGTATCCATGTAAGAAACCTAAAGCAACCCCGAATGTAAGTGAGAATACCCTTGTAAATGTATTATAGTATGGGAACATTAAATTACCACTTAAACACATTCTATAGAAGAATACATATCCCAAAATAGATATTACAAGCATTATATTTCCCGGTAATAATTTATTTACTTTATCTCCTAATTTCTTAAGTGGAATATAAATAAGTGGGAATATTAATTCAAATTGTAATAGAATTGCTACATACCATAGATGCATAAATGGTGAATCTATATGATGTGCAAAATAATCTAAATTAACACTTAACTGCCAAAAGTTATTAAATCCAAGTAATATAGATGTAGTTTCCGGTTTAAGATTCAACCAAATAATATCAAATACATTAACAATAGCAACTGTTAAGAATACAACTATAACTAATGGTAAATATATTTTCTTTATTCTACTTATATAAAAGTTCTTTAATGAGAAATTATCTTTTCTCATTGAAGATATAACAGATAGATATCCACTTAATGCAAAAAAAGAACATACGGCAAGATAACCACCCTTAATAATATCTAAGTGATAAAAAAGTATTGCTATACAAAAAAATACTCTTATTATATCTAAATATCTATAATAAACTTTCTTATTGTCCATAAATATCACTCCAAAACATATTTATAAAAGTTTTATAGGTCATATACCCTATTATATATTAATAGGTATTAAATGTAAATAAATGATTCTATTTAGTTATACATAATTCTCATTAATCACACTCTATGATAATTATATCATTATTTTCTATTTTGAACTATTAAAGAGCATATATTTTACACTCTAAATTATTGACAATATACTACTTTTTTTCTTATACTAATTATTAAACGAAATGAGGATTAATATGACAACAAATAAAGATTTTTTAGTATCAAGAAAGGAATTATTGCAAACACTAGATAGCTACACAGATAATCAAATAGATAGTATAGTTGAATCTTATGATTATTATTCGGAAGCTGTTAGAAATAGATTTAAAGCAGAATCTATTATTAAAGTTTATAACCTATTAAATGAAATAATGAAGATAATTATTAGAAATAACTTATTATCTATTTACTATAATGGATATTCAGAACACTTAGATGAATATGAATTAAAAGTTGAATATGACGAATTAGAACCTTTTTATGATGATTTATCTAAAAGAAGTAAGAAAACTAATAAATGGTTAACAAAACATGCTCATTATAGATTAATAAAAAGAGATTTATTACATTTTGCAACTTTAATATCTACTAACGGAATATTAAGAGATTTATTAACGGAAAGATCTGATAGTATTTTCTATAAGTTTAATGAAATGTTTACTCTATTTGAAGAAATGTGTATGAACAAACAAGATATCATAAGTGCTACTTTATGTATAGTTGCAAATAATATATATAATGGCATATACACCGATACTGCTGAAGGTATAGAATTTGAGGATATTAAGAAAGCTCATCATCTATTAGAAGATGAATATTTATTAAAGATAGAAATAAAAGAAGAATGTAATATTGATTCTATAATTAAAGCATTCTCTTTACTAGGTTATTCTAAACCGGAATCTTTATCAAGTGTATTTGAGAAAATAGATAAAAAGAAACTAAATGAAGATAAAACTCCTAAGATAAATACTGAATCATTTAGAGTAGAATCTGAACCAATGATATCTAAAAATGATTATTATGAAGGAATGCAAATTATATCTAAGTATTATGATTTAGAAAATCACATACTTAAGAAAACACTTAGAATAGCAGAAATACAATATGTTGTAACTATTATGCAAAATTTAGATTTCTCTGGTTCAACTATTGAAACATTTATTTCTAAAGCTCTTAAAAAACATAAGTGCATAAGTGCATTAGATAGATACTTAGACTTATCTAATAAGATTGAATACTATAAAGGTATTAAAGATATTGAAAATCTAGATCGTACTCTTCATGACTTAGTTAATGAATATATTAATAGTTCTAGTAAAGATAAAGAATTTTGGTTAAATTCAATCAATGAAGAATTAGAAGCTTTAGAAAACATATTAAATCAAGATCATAATTATGAACTAGGAATTAAAAAATCTCAAGAATAATCTTGAGATTTATTTTTTAAATTAATTAGCATAAGCTCCTAATCCATCGTAAGTTAAAGTAGTGCCTGGTTTTACATATATTCCATCAACTGATGGGAATTGCCATCCCTTATTACAGTTGTTAAATATTACCCTTACTTTATTATACTTACTGATATCATCTATTCTTCCAGTATATTCTGTTCCATTTTTTGTTAAATATACTCCAGGCCAAGCATGTAATTTATCTAATGTAGCATCAGCATCATACAAGTATACACATCCACCATCAGTTTTACCTTGAGGAACAGTTAATTTAAAATTAATTCCTAAATCAGTCGATTCATAAGAACTATCTATATAACTCCATGATAATAATCCTTCTTTTGTAGAATCCCATTTTCTACTCTTACCCTTTTCAATTTTAAATATATTTTGATTAATTATTGGATATGAATCTCCTTCTTTACATGAGAACACAGCATAAGCAGATTCTATATTATCAGGTAAGACATATACATAGGAATTCTCCATATCAGTAAGAATACCCATTTCTTCTCCTGGCCATGTCATATTATCAAGATAAATATACATGTTACTCCATTCAGTAGGTTTATTAGCTAGTACATAAGTCTTACCAACTAAATCTTCTTGTGTATATTTTAAAAGAAGACTTACATCAATTGTCTTAACTTCTTGCCATGAAGAATTTCTATATAATATTCTTACAACTTTTAAATCATTCATTGTCTTCATATCTAATACACCTAATGGTATTTTAAACTCTACTCCGGAAGAAATAGCTCTTAATGGATTATACTTATTACTATCAGGAATTGAATTATTACAAGAAACTGAATTACAAGATAAAAGAGATGTTTCATACCAAATCATATAGCCGGTAGTTAAATTCTTGGTAATATTATCGGATCTACTACCAACATAAATTGAAGGATTAGTTAAGTCATCCTGTGATAAACTACTATCATAAGCATAAAAATAAATATAATCATCTATTATTCTTGCGTATACAATTGCATTACCTTTTTCATAAATAACATCTTCATCTGTATATTCACTAACATAAGTTTTATTACCATCAACAATAATAGAATCTCTTTTCAAAAATATATCAAACTCTTTTAAAGTCTCATAGCTACTACCAGCATATCGCAATCTAATTGTATTTATTTCATTAATTGAAGAAACGTTCAAAACGCTTAATGGAATTTTATATTCTAATCCCTCATCTATTCTATAATCAGTATGACCAACAAGTGTAGTTGCTCCATTATCATAAGAATAAGCACGATTATTTTCAATCAAATAGTTATATACTTGTAGAGAAGATGAAGCAGTAGTAGAAATATAAAGTCTTATATTTTTGTAATCTAAGTTTTCATTATTATCTGCATATAAGTATAGATATTCATCATCACTTCTAGCATAAATAGTATCAGTTGAACTCGTATAAGCTAAATCAATATTTCTCCATTCTTTTACATTAGTTTTCTTACCATCTATTTCTATAAACCTTGCTATACTTGAATTATCAACTTCCGTTCTAGATATAGCTTTAGTTTCTAAAACACATTTATAACTATCATTAATCGTTTCTTCTCCGGTAGCTGACTCATTCAAAGAAACTACTACTGTTCCTTCACCAATGTCTCTAGCTTTTATAAAACTATCTTTAAGATTATTTTCGATATTTGTATACTCTTGATTTATTGGAGAACAATTAACTTCTATTTCTGTATCATATTGATGACTTGCATTAGCAACTTCATAATTAATTGTTAAAGTTTTATCATCTTGACTTATATTAGGAGTAAAAATAAATTGATTTTTATCGGTTATTTCTATATAACTATCGGTATTTTCAAGATACGAAGCAAAACTAAAATAAACATCAAAATCATCTTCTTTATATCCGATAGATAAAAGTCCTTTTATATCAAGAGTTGTAGATAAAGCGGCAAAACCAACGACTAAGAATAAAGCTATAAATAAAACATAAAACTTTCTATTCATGGTTAATACCTACTTCCTATATAGTACTATCCTATATTTTTTATTATATAACTTAACATATATATTTTCAATAATTATAATTATCAAAAAAAAGAGATAGTTATCTCTTTTTCTTAAAGTCATTTACATTCATTACATATATGTAACCTATATGATCACTTAATATATAGAATACTGCTTCTTCTCCTAATTTCTCTTCATGGTAGAGAATTGGTTTGTTTAAACTATCTCTTATATCCATTAAAGCATTAAAGCTCTTTACTACTTCAATTCTTAACGATCTAGTTTTTAACATATCTTCTACTCTTTCAGTAATAATAGTCTCACTTATATATCTTTCATTATCTCTTAATATTTTATTTAATGCTACTCGATATTTTTCTTTTTCATCACGAGTAATTATAATATGAACTACAATACCAATAATACTTAAAATATCAACAATTATAAATATAACACCACCAATAAATAATGCTTTATTCTTTATGACTGTTTCTCTTTGTTGCAATGTGGCATTCTTATTATTTGATAATTCATAGTCCATAGATATATCTACTGTCTTAGTTGTTAATGGGACATTAAGTTTAATTACCCCAGCATCAGATATGGTCTTATCAAAGTTTGAATTCTTACCCTTAACATTGACCATTAAACTAATAACTAGATTGGCATTAGCTGTTAAATCATAATCACTAATAAAACTTTTTGCTATTCTATTATACTTATCATAATCAATTTTCACGTTTTCTTTAATATTTAAAGCATTGTTATCTGAAGTTGCTTTTTTAATGTTTTGTAAATACTCTTTTTTCTCATATATTGATTTACCATCAGCATTTGTGATATTAAGAGTTGCTAATATATAGTATTCATAATCGATATCAATATCATCTTCACTAGAAAAATTATAAGTGAAATCTGCATCAATGTAGTCTATTAATGATGAAATATACTGTTTATCTTTTCCTAAATATTGTGTATCAAAATGAGAGTTTTTCTTTAAATATACCTTATAATCTAAATCGGAAGAATCACTATAATTTATCTTATAAGTCTTTTTGAATGTTAATGATAAACTTATTATAAGTAATAGTACAACTAATATAATAAGTCCAACAGTAACTGTTAAAGGTATTGATTTTTTATTATTATTTCCTCTCAAAATTGGTAATTCAACTTTTTCCATTATTTACCACTCCAATTTTAAAATATTTCGCTTAGTAAAACTGATGGCCATGCAATGAGTGGTATACGCCACTCTACTGTACCCAGTACATCTTTTTCTTCTACTAGCCAATTATCTGCCGATTCATTTGCATCTCCTTTAGTTTGAAATACATACTCATCATCTAAAGCATAAACTTTTATAACACGATGAACAATCATTATGTCTTTCCTTTTATATACAATCACTCTATTCATTAGGTTTTCGTGACCTTCATGTCTTTTATAAATTATTGCATCTCCCTTATTTATTGTACCAGTCATTGATTCAGAACCTATCCCAATCATTGAATATTTAAATTCTCTTGAAACCAAACATACAAGTAGAATAAATACTATTGATGAAATTAAACTAACTACTTTATTTTTTCTCTTTTCTTTTTTCTTTATAATCGTTTTCTTATTATTTAACTTTCTTATATAATTATATACTAAATATGGAAATACTAGTAAAATAATTGATTCTAGCAACATATTTAATTTAGGTCTTACTGGCATGAAATAAATATATAAATCCATGATTAATATATATATTATAGTAATTGGATAGCCTCCAATAATACTCAAATAATTGAGTAAAATATTCTTTGCTGCACTAGGTATTAAGAATAATGCAACAAATTCGTAAACTAATGTAAATGAAGTAAATGTATATATTTTAGTAGAAATAGATATATCTACTAATATGCACATAACTACAAGTAAAACATTAATAAGTATACTTTGCATCTTAGTTGCTGCGCGTACATTTAATACTAAATATCGAACAACTTCTCTTACTAATATAATTAAGAATACTGTTAATACCATATTCTTTTCAATATAATTTTTAAATATTGAGCTATAGTTTGCAATATATCCTGTCTTTGTTCCAATCAAGAATAATATACTCTGAAGAACAAATGCTAATCCTGCTATAAGCAAAATCTTATATTTATAGTCCCTTTTATCTATTCTTCTATATCCACACAAGAAAAAGCTCACGATTAAGAGACCTATTAGTACTGCAAGAGTAAAGATAAAACTTATTGATTTTGAAATATAAATATTAAAGAATAAAAGAGAAATCGTTAATAATATTGAAAGTACTTGCAGTACATATTTTAACATATTTCTCACCACTCTTATTATTAATCAGATAAACCTGAAGCATTAATAGTACAATTTATTGTATATTGTGTTTGATTATTAGTTTCATCACCTACAAATGATTTTCTCATACCAACTTTTAAGGTATGACCTTCAACTTTTTCAGTAGGTTTGATTTTTATATTTCCACTTTCATTAGTGAAATCTTTAGCATCTAATGTAATATAATCAGTATTTCCTTTTACTGCATCTGTTACATCAACTCCATCACTATTTGTAACTGTACAAGTAATTCCCGTAAATTCTGCAGTATATTGAGAATTATTAGTTATATCATATGTTAGTGTTGCTACACTTCCAATATTCTTTAGTGTTCTTGTAGTAAATGATATTGACTTTCCATCTACAGAAATTGTTGCATTTTCTCCTTCTTCTACTTCTGTTGAAACATCTTCAGAATATGTCAATTCAGCTTTTGTAAAAATCAAATTATCTTTGAAATTATCCTGATTTGCTCCTAAACGAAGTGTTCCGTTAATTGTTAATGTAGTAGTTACAGCTGCAAATCCTATTGATAGTAGTACTACTAGAACTAAAATGCTCTTTTTTGTTTTTCCTTTCATTTTCTTACTTCCTTCTTTCTATGTTATTATTTCTACTTTAGATTTTACCATAAAGTATGTTATTCTCAACACTATTCGACATAAGTTTTAATGACTTTACATGTTAATCTTAAAATTTATTTTATCGATTCAATAAAATTAACTTTACTAGTCTTTATAGTATATGTCGGAAGTAAGATATCTCTAACATTCGTAAATTCTTCTAATACTAAAGCTAGTCTATTGTCCTTATTCTTTCTTAATATCTCTTTAGAAAGAGAATTTGATAATCCTAAAAGACATGCTACAATAAGTAAATCTTCATATAATTTTGGAGTTAATTCACTTGATCTTGGTACTTGATTAAAGTTAAGAAGATATTTCTTTAATCCCATTAATTTATTTGCTGATTCAACAACTTCGTCGGTTACTATTAATGTTTTCTTGCCTTTTTTAATATTACCTAAATTATATTCTTTATTTATAGCATATTCATAAATACTCATATACCATTCATCTAACTTCTCTTGATTATTTTCAATATATTTATTAAGAGTATTTTTCTTGATCTTATTGGATCCGCATGATTCAATTAAAATCTCATATAGTTTTTCATCTAAAGGATTAGTAAACTTTAAATTCTCTTTTAAGATTATTACTTTGTCTTGACTATCCATTTCGGCAAGTCCATTTATAATCCATCTTAGAATAGTTGCCGCAATTATATTAGATCTACTCTTAGTTATATTGAAGAATGCTGCTAAGAACTCTAGATGATAGAAATCTCCATCACAAGGAAGCAGTTCATAATATTCAGCATCCTTTGTCGAATGAACTAAATTAGTCTTACTCTTAATAGTTAGAGAATCAAAGATATTATTCTTTTTACCTAAACTCACTCTTAATATTACAAAGATAACTATTAAAGTGAATACAATAATAATAATTAATACAGTTTCACTAGCTAAAAAATTTCTAATATCATTTATTATTGAAGGTTTATTCTTTTTATAATAATCTATATAATTGCTATTTATTTTAATCGTATTATTATATTTCTTATCAGTGAATGTAGTTAATAGTAATACTTTACTATGATTACTTAAATATTCGGCTCTTAAAATAATTTTCCCTTCTTTTATTGAACAATCAAGATTATTACCTATTCCGTATAAACCAACATTGCCTTCCGTGTATGGATAAACATCTTCAATAGTAACATTAAGAGATTTAACATCCATATCATTAGATGTATTTAAAAAATACCAATTAATACCATCTAGATCATTATAAGATTTAATCATTCCTGTTATTTTATAGTTTAATGTAATAACTTTCTCACTGCCATCCGTATTAATATATAAGTAATTACTCTTACCTCTACTACTAAGTTTATAATTATATATTTTATTTTTAATATTATTCGAATTTATATATTGATGACTATTGGAATCAGTTAATACTAAATCTGTTATTTTAGAATTAGCTGTATTATAAAATGTTTTTTTTATCTCTGTAGAATTCTGCTTTGGCATTGACCATACTTCACTTACTGTTGCAATACCATTTTCATCGATTTTAACATTAATATCCATCTTATTAATTGTCGTTAAGGCATCAACATTACCAACAAAGAATAAGGATAATAACAATGTTATAATTAACTTCTTCATATTTATACTCCTAACAAAATATTTAAAATTGAATAAAATACTGGGCTAAACCAATATATAATAATTAAACTTATCGATAAAAAAGGTCCGAAAGGTATAATCTTTGATTTACTTTTAAAAGATAAAATAATTCCAAACGGTAAAGCTATAAGAGAACCTAAAAAGATATATACAGCACCTAATCTAATACCTAGAATAAATCCTGCTATTAAACTTAGTTTAATATCTCCCCATCCCAATGATTCTGTTTTAAATGCTTTATCCCCTATTAACTTAATGAACGTCATTACACCACCAATAAATAAGCAACCAATAATACTCTTTATAAGTCCCGTAACGCCTGAGTTAAAATACATCAATACAACCATTATCAAGAGCCCAATAAATACTACTTCATCTAGTATAATATAATAACTAATATCACTTATAAATGTAATAATTAAAATAGAAACAATAGTAATTGATATAAGAGTTTCAATAGTAAAACCAAATCGAATATAAGAAATAGCAAACAATAATCCCGTTATAATTTCTGTTAATGGATACCATACACTCAATTTAGTATGACATTTCTTACATCTACCTCTTAAAAAAATGTATGAAAAAACTGGTATTAATTCATACCAGGCTAATTCATGTTTACAATTTTCGCAATGTGATCCTGGTCGAATTATCGATTCATTTTTACTTAGTCTATTTGCAATACAATTGAAAAATGAACCAAAGAATAATCCTGCTATAAACAGATAAACCACAATCACATCCATAATACCCTCCTTGTAGAAATTACATTAAGTTTTGATATAGACTGAACATTGGAACAATTACAGCAATTATAATTCCACCAACAACAACTGCTAGGAAAATAATTAAGATAGGTTCAATTAATGTCTTCATTGAATCGACAATCATCTTATGTTGTTCTTGATAATAATCTGCTACTTTTCCCATCATTTCAGCAAGTTCACCGGTAGATTCACCAGTAACCATCATATAATAAGCTACTTCGGGAATAGCCCAATGGCCATAGAATGATGTCGAAATCTTTTCTCCTCGACCAATAGCATTTATAGTATTAATCATTATCTCTCTATAAATTTCATTATTAGTAACTTTTCTTAAAATATCCATAGATTCAGTAATAAATACATTATTCTTAAGTAAACTTGAGAATGTTTTTGTAAATATCATCATTTCTTTATAGATAATTACTTTTCCAATTACTGGAATTTTCATTAATACTGTTTGTGCAAAATATCTAAATGCTTTAATATTCGTATATAAAACATAAAGTACGACAATAATCATTGCAACTACTAATATAATATAGAATAAATTAGCTTTTAAATAATTACTTGCTACAATAATACCGGCTGTAATTGGATTTAAAGTAACTCCGGCAGTCTCATATATTCCAACAAATTGAGGTATCAAATATACAAGAATAAATGTAATAACACATATTGAGAAGAACATTACTAGACAAGGATAAGTTAAAGCACTGATCATTTCTTTTCTAGTTGTCTCTGTTGCCTTATAATAATCAGCCATCTCATCAAGTGTTCCTTCAAGATCTCCGGTAGCTTCTGCTGACTTAACCATATTAATTAATAATGCTGGGAATGCTTCTCCTTGTTTTTCCAAAGCACTTGAGAAACTTTCACCTAATGTTAAATTATATACAACAGCATCAAAAACTCTTTTAATATTCTTGTTTCTACCCATTTGTTTACTTAAAATACGCATTGCATCAGTTAATGGTATTCCACTCTTTAAATATGTAGATAATTGTTGTAACCAGAAAACTATATTCTTAGTACTAATTCTTCCTGTATTAAACTTACTTGGTCCATATAATCTTTCAATCATTGGAGAAGTCTCTATTTTAAATACTTTATATCCTTCATTCTCTAAGAATGTATAAACTTCAACTTTAGAAAAAGCATAGAATGAATTAGTAACTTGCTTTCCTTCTGGAGTTAAAGCTGTATAACGATATGTTACTGGTTTATCACTTCTTATTTCTGTTCCTGAATCAATAGCATTAATTAAGTTTTCTCTTTCTTCTATTAATTTAGGATTTACATGTATTTCTTTCTTAGCTTCTTCCGGATTCTTTGATTCCTGAGCTTTAATATAATCTAATCTCTCTTGCTCAGTCATGAAGATTCTACCATCATCAGCATTATTTCTTTTAGTAATTCCACTATATAATGAATCTGATAAAGAATTCCAAACAATTAATAATGGAGAAACTAAAGTTCTTAAAATGTAATATACTCCTAAACATACATACATAGGAAAGAATAAGAAGAAATTATCTTGCTTATGTCCTGATTCTTTTGCTAACCCCATTCTTCAGACACCTACTTTCTAGTATCTCACTATGATTCAATTATAGCATAAAAAAAAACAATATTAAACATTTTTATTAATTAATCATATAATTTATTAGGTGATACATGTGTTTTCTAACTTTTCCAATTTTTTATCTAGTAGTTTAAGAATTTTAAATATTGCTAATCGTGCACTTCCCCTAGTCCGTGATATTACTCCTACTATTAGATCAATTAGAAGTAAAATGTCCAATAGTAATCTACCTAAGTTAAATATGCCTTCAATTAATAATAACCAAAATAATATAAAAAAGAGCATTCCACAAACGAAAAATAACTCTTTAACTTTCTTTAGATAGGATTATATATCGGATACATTAATAATATATTTAAAATTATTATATTCAAGATAAAGCATATTACATTTGTCTTTTTTCTTTTTGTCATCTTAATCATATAACCATTTAATGTAACAGCAATGAAGCCCGATATTATCGTAGTTATTAATTTAACTAATAATTCAGTATCATTAGTCAAAGTCATTAGTATATATAAAATATTTACAATTAGTATATAAATACCTGCTTTACTCTTTCTAAATTTCATTAATACCACTCTCAAATATAATTATAAAACAATTTAATACAAGAAAAAAGACTTGATTAGTCAACTAATTCAAGTCTTACAGTTAGAGCATCGTCTCCAACTCTTTCTTTTAGTTTAATGATTCTTGTATATCCGCCATTTCTTTCTTTATAACGTGGAGCTAATTCATTAAATACTTTATCAACAACACGTTTATCATTGTGTAAGAAAGCTAAGGCTTTTCTTCTTGCAACTAAAGATCCATCTTTACCATAAGTAATCATTTTATCAACGAACTTTCTTACTTCTTTAGCTCTAGCTTCAGTAGTAACAACACCTTCATTCATAATGACATCTTTAGTAATACCAGCTAATATACTTCTTCTAATTCTAGATTCCCTTCCTAATTTTCTATACATTAGTGTTACCTCCTTGTTTTATTTTTTAATCGCGGAATTTTAATCCCATTTCATTAACTTTATCAATAACTTCTTTAAGTGATTTCTTACCTAAGTTTCTAATCTTAGTAACTTCTACTTCTCTCTTATCGATTAAATCTTGCATTGTATGAATTCCAGCACGTTTTAAGCAATTATATGCTCTTACTGAGAATTCGATTTCTTCGATTGGAGTTTCTAAAGTCTTAGTAATTGTATCAACTTTCTTTTCAGCTATTATTCCAGTTATGTCAGCTATTTGATTTAAATCAGCAACAATATTTAAATGTTCGATTAAAATTCTACTAGCTAAAGCCATACATTCTTCTGGAGTAATTGAACCATTAGTGTAAACTTCCATAATTAACTTATCATAGTTTTCATTATGTCCTACACGAGCATTCTCTACTTCAAATGAAACCTTTTCAACTGGAGAATATAGTGAATCTATAGGAATAACTCCTGCAGATTCTCCAACTTTTTTCTTATTTTCTTTTGCATCAACATATCCACGACCATTATCAACAGTCATTTCAATACTGATTTTTCCGTCCTTAACTAAATTACAAATAACTAAATCAGGATTTACTATTTCAATATCAGCATCATGATCAATGTCGCCTGCAGTAACTGGACCTTCTTTAGATGCTGTTAAATGCATTACCTTTTTTTCAGTAGAATGATTTTTAACAACTAATGATTTAAGATTTAAGATGATATTCATTACATCTTCTCTTACACCATCAATTTTTTGGAATTCATGCATAACTCCATCAATTTTAACACTAGTAACGGCTGAGCCTGGCATACTAGATAACATTACTCTTCTTAATGCATTTCCAATAGTTGTACCAAAACCTCTTTCTAAAGGTTCTAGTTCAAATTTACCATAGTTTTTACTTTCAACATATTCAGTAATCTTATATTCTGGTTTTTCAAAATTCATATTTCAATCCTCTTTCCTTAATTACTTTATTTATTAGTTTCTTGGACGTTTTGGTGGTCTACAACCATTATGTGGAATTGGTGTTTCATCAGTAATAGATGTTATTTCTAATCCAACAGTTTGAAGTGAACGAATAGCAGTTTCTCTACCTCCACCTAAACCTTTAACAATAACAGATACTTTAACAACTCCTGCATCCATTGCAGCCTTTCCTGCACTCTCAGCAGCTACACCAGCAGCGTATGGAGTTTTCTTCTTTGATCCTTTGTATCCGATAGTTCCGCTTGATGCCCAACTAATTGTGTTTCCATCTTTATCAGCAATTGTAACAAGTGTATTATTATAAGATGATGTAATATGAGCTACAGCTTCAGGAATATTCTTTTTAACTTTTCTTTTTCTTCTATTATAAGCCATTCTTAATAACCTCCTTTAATTACTTAGTAGCTTTCTTTTTGTTAGCAACTACTTTTCCTTTACCCTTACGAGTACGTGCATTTCTATTAGTTCTTTGACCATGAACTGGTAAACCTTTTTTATGTCTACTTCCTTGGTATGAACCAATTTCCATTTTATTCTTAATGTTCATTTGAACTTCTCTACGAAGTTCACCTTCTACTAAATAGTTATCAATTTCTGCTCTGATAGCATTTTCTTGATCAGCAGTTATATCTTTAACCTTAATTTCAGGATCAATATCACAAGCCTTACAAATCTTCTTTGCAGAACTTTGACCAATACCATATATAGCAGTTAAGCCAATATAAATAGCTTTTTCTTTTGGTAATTCAATATTCTTAATACGTGCCATATAATACCCTCCTAACCTTGAACTTGTTTGTGTTTTGGATTTTCACAAATAACCATATTTTTGCCTTTTCTTCTTATTATTCTACATTTTGGACAAATTTTCTTTACAGATGCTCTTACTTTCATGAGTACCCTCCTTATTTTCTATATTTTATTATCCCATGTGTTAAATCAGTTGGTGATAATTCTACTATAACCCTATCGCCTGCTAAGATACGGATCACATTCATACGTATTTTACCAGAAACATGGGCAGTTATAGTTATTCCGTTATCAAGCTGTACACGATATATCTCATGTGTAACATCGATAACCTTTCCTTCTACTTCTATCTTTTGTTCTTTTTGTTTTTGCTCTCTTTGATTTTTTTTCTTATTTTGCACTTTCATTTAAAATTCTCACTCTCCTGTAAGTATTTCATAGCCGTCTTTTGTAACTGCAACAGTATGTTCGAAGTGAGCAGCTGGTCTGCCATCTTCCGTAACTATTGTCCAATCATCATCTAACATAGCTACATACCTTTTTCCAGCAGTTAGCATTGGTTCTACAGCTATTACCATGCCTGCTTTCAAAGTAATCCCGGTATTATATACTCCATAGTTTGGTACATCCGGGTTTTCGTGCATCTCGTGCCCTACTCCATGTCCAACAAGTTCTCTTACAACTCCTAAACCATGTCGTTCAGCATATTGTTGAATTCTTGCTCCAACACTTCCTAGTTTAGCACCATCTTTTATTTCTTTTAATCCAACATATAAACTTTTTTCTGTATGGGTTAATAAGTGTTCTTTTTCTTTATTAACCTTTCCTACAGCATGAGTTACTGCTGAATCTGAATGATATCCTTGATATAGTGTTACAATATCTAGTGTAACTATATCTCCTTCTTTTAATATGTGATCCTCGCTGCCAATGCCATGAACCACTTCATCATTGACTGATACACATATATTTCCAGGATAACCTTCGAATCCTTTACTTGCAGGAATTCCTCCCATACTTTCAATAAATCTTCCGGCTTCTTCATCAAGGAATTTAGTAGAAACTCCCGGTTTGATAAAATCTTTCATGTGTTGATGTGTCATATATGTAATATGACCGGAAGCTTTAATCTTAGCTATTTCATCTTCACTATAAATATTTATCATTCTATCACACTTTCAATTCTTGCAAATGTCTCTTCAGGAGTTCCACTATTATCTATGATATTAAGTATACCTTTTTCTTTATAATAATTCAAGATAGGCTTAACTTCACTTTCATATGTACTAAAGCGAATTTTAAATGATTCTTCATTATCATCGCTTCTTCCAACTAACTCTATTCCACAATCATCACATAAGTTTTCACACTTAGGCTTCATAGCACTTTCGTACTTATTATAGCCTCTTCCGCAATTAGTACAAGTAATTCGACCTAATGCACGATGAGTTGCAAGTGAGACATCCATATCTAGATAGATTACATTATTAATTCTATAATGTAATTCTTCTAATAGATTTGATAATATCTCAGCTTGTTCTAGAGTTCTTGGATAACCATCTAAGATAAATCCATTTCCTATATCATCTTTACTTAATCTTTTCTTAAGAAGCTCTGTAACAATGTCTGTACTAATTAAAGCACCAGTACTCATTAGAGTCTCAATGCTTTTTCCTAACTCAGTTTGTTCTTTAACTTCACTTCTTAATAAATCTCCTGTTGAAATATGAGCTAATCCATATTTCTTAACAAGTAATTCACTTTGAGTTCCCTTACCTGCAGCAGGAGGGGCGATGAATATTATGTTCTTCATCTTCTATGTCTTCTCTTTCTACTTCCTTGGTAGCTTCTAGATACTACGCTACTTTCAAGTTGCTTGTAGGTTTCAAGAGCAACACCAACTACTATCAATAATCCAGTTCCACCTAATGTAACAGCACTAGATAAACTAGATATCTTACTTATAAGTAATGGAATAGATGCTAATATTACTAGGAATATACTACCTACAACAGTAATTCTTGTAAGTGTTCCTTTCAAATAACTTATTGTTTTTTCTCCCGGAGTTATTCCTGGAATATAACTTCTATTCTTATCTAAATTTTCACTCATCTCTTTTGGATTTAATTCCATAAGTGTCCAGATATATCCGAATGCAAATATCAAGAATACATATAATATATAACCAGTTAATGATGTATATACTATATAGTTATTAACAAAATTTGTAAAACTTTCGTTTTTAACAAATTCAGCAATAAACGAAGGTATACTTGTTATTGCACTTGCAAATATTACTGGCATAACACTTGCTGAGTTAATTTTTAAAGGTATATAAGATTGTTCTTGTTTATAAGAACTATCAGTTCTTGTACTATGTTGAATTGGTATACGACGCTCTGATATTTGCATATATACTACACCTACTAATATTAGTAAGTATGCAATTATAAATACTACAAATAATATAATTCCAACTACTCTTGTAAATGTATCAGCTAAAACTAAATCATTAAACGCTGTTATAAACGTTGAAGGTAAAGTATTAACGATACCTGCCATAATGAATAATGAGATACCATTACCTAAACCTTTATTTGTAATTTGATCTGCTAACCATAAAAGTAATGCTGTACCAGCAGTTAATATAATAGTTGTCTTTAGGACTTCAACAGTAGTTCCGCCCATAAATGCAACTGAATATATATAACCTTGAACGAAAGCAAATAGAATTCCTAGATATCTATTAATCTTATTTATCTTTTGTCTTCCGGTAGCACCTTGTTCTTTTAATTCTTTAAAGTATGGAATAATATCCATTTGTAATATTTGTGTTAGGATAGTTGCCGTAATATATGGCATTACTCCTAATGCAAATATTGAAAAAGTCTTTAAACTTCCACCACTCATTAGGTTTAATAAATCTAAGAAACCTAAATTAGATGTTATTGTTTTTGCTCCAGGAACTATTATATTAGTTCCTAAAGCAAAGATTGCTAACACTGCTAAGGTAAAGTAAATTCTTTTTCGCAAATCTTTATTATTTGGACCAAATAGTCCTTTAAGACTTGAAAACATCTTTAAATCACCTCTGCTGTTCCGCCAATCTCTTCAATCTTAGTTACTGCTTTAGATGAGAATCTATTAGCCTTAACATTAACCTTCTTTTCTAATTTACCATTAGCTAATACTTTAACACCAGCTAATTGTTTTTTAATGATTCCTAATTCTTTTAATAATTCAGGAGTAACTGTATCACCATCATTGAATCTATTTAAATCAGATAAATTGATAGTTGCATATCTTACAGTAAATCTTTTATTATTAAATCCTCTTTTAGGAACTCTTCTATATAATGGTGATTGTCCACCTTCAAACCATGGAGATATACTTACACCACTACGAGATTTTTGACCATTTTCACCACGAGTAGATGTTTTACCCATTCCAGATCCTGGTCCACGTCCTACTCTCTTAGTTGATTTAGTTTCTGGAGACTTACATAAATTATCTAACTTCATATTATAACTCCTCAACTTTCTTACCACGTAATTCTGCAATTTGCTCTGCAGTACGTTCTGATTTTAATGCTTCTAAAGTAGCTTTAGCAACATTAACTTTAGTGTTTGATCCTAAACTCTTAGCAACGATATCTTTAATTCCTGCTAGTTCTAATACTGCACGAGCAGCACCACCAGCGATGATACCAGTACCTTTAGGAGCTGGTTTAATTAAAACTTTAGCTCTTCCACAAACACCAATAGCTTCATGTGGGATTGTACGATTATCTACTAATGCAACTTTTACTAAGTTCTTATTAGCAGCTTGTAATCCTTTTTTAATTGCTTCAGGTACTTCATTAGCCTTACCTGTTCCGATTCCTACTAATCCTTTTCCGTCACCTACAGCCATAGCAGCTGAGAATCTAAAATGACGTCCACCTTTAGTAACCTTTGTTACTCTAGAGATGTTAATAACTTTTTCATCCAAAAGTTTTTTCTTAGGATCCATAACTTTTTCTGTTCTTGCCATAATAACCTCCTAAAACTCCAATCCATTTTCACGTGCAGATTCTGCTAATGCAGCAACACGTCCATGATATTGGTATCCACCTCTATCAAATACAACAGCTTTGATACCAGCCTTAGCTGCTTTCTTAGCTAAGTCAGCACCTACTAATTTAGCTCCTTCGATGTTACCTCCATTTTTAATCTTTAAAGCAACACTTGAAGAACTAACTAAGGTAGCACCTTTTTCGTCATCAATTATTTGTGCGAAAATTTGTGAATTAGATCTAAAAACATTTAGTCTTGGACATTCAGGAGTTCCTGATACTTTATTACGAACTCTAGTATGTCTTCTTTGTCTTGCGACATTATTTGATACACTCTTCATATTTTATCCTCCTACCTATTTAGCTGCTTTCTTTCCTTCTTTACGTCTTACATATTCGTTCTTATAACGGATACCTTTACCTTTATAAGGTTCTGGTTCACGAACTTTACGAATATTAGCCGCAAATTCAGATACTTTTTGTTTATCAATACCACTTACTTTTAATTCAGTAGCTGATGGTGCTTCAATTGATATTCCAACAGGAGCAACCATTTCAACAGGATGTGAATAACCAGCACTAATAGTTACTTTGTTACCAGCAACATTAAATCTGTATCCAACACCAACTGCTTCAAGTTCTTTTGTAAAACCTTCAGAAACACCTTTAAGCATATTAGAAACTAAAGCATTAGTTGTACCATGAAGTGACTTAACTGTCTTAGTTTCATTAGCTCTTGTAACATTAATTTTATTTTCATTTACTGTAACAGTAATAGATTTATCAAATGTATAATTTAATTCGCCTTTAGGTCCTTTAACAGTAATAGTATTATCATTAACTATTACTGTAACGCCTGCAGGTATTGTAAGTTCTCTATTTCCTATTCTACTCATAACCAATATTTTCCTTGTTACCAAATGTAAGCAAGTACTTCTCCTCCTAGACCTTTTTTTCTAGCATCTCTATCAGTCATTATTCCTTGAGAAGTTGAGATAATAGCAATTCCTAAACCATTAATAACTCTAGGAAGTTCTGAAGCCTTAGCATATACTCTTAAACCAGACTTTGATATTCTCTTAAGTCCAGTAATAACTCTAGTCTTTTTACCTTCAGTATATTTAAGATTAATTGTCATAGTATTTCCATTAGGAGCTTCATTAACTTTATAATCATTAATGTATCCTTCTTCTTTAAGAATTCTTGCTATTTCAGCAGTCATCTTAGAACCTAATACTTCAACAGTATCATATTTCATTTGATTTGCATTACGTATTCTTGTAAGCATATCTGCAATTATATCATTTACCATAATTAATCTCCTTCCTACCAACTAGATTTCTTTACGCCAGGTATTTTACCTTGGTTTGCTAGTTCTCTAAAGCAAATACGGCATAAACCGAATTTACGTAGAACACCGTGTGGTCTTCCACATCTTTCGCAACGAGTATATTCTCTAACTTTAAATTTTTGTGGGCGTTTAGCCTTAATCTTCATACTTGTCTTAGCCATATTATCCCTACTTTCTAAATGGCATTCCGAAGCCTTTTAATAATTCTAATGCTTCTTCATTAGTCTTTGCTGATGTAACAAAAACTATATCCATTCCTCTTATTTTTAATACATTATCATAATCTATTTCTGGGAATATAAGTTGTTCCTTAATTCCTAAAGTATAGTTTCCAAAACCATCAAATGCTTTTGGACTAATACCTCTAAAGTCACGAACACGAGGTAATGCTACACGGATTAATTTTTCCATGAAGTTGTACATGCTTTCTCCTCTTAATGTAACTTTAGTTCCAATTGCTTGACCTTCTCTTAATTTGAAACCAGCAATTGATTTTTTAGCTTTAGTGATGATTGGTTTTTGACCTGTGATAGTTTCAAGGTCTTGAGCAGCAGCTTCAATATATTTTGAATCATGTGAAGCTTCTCCAACACCAATATTAATAACGATTTTTTCTAATTTTGGAACTTGCATAATTGATTTATAATTAAATTTTGCTTTTAAGTCCTTTTTAATTTCGTTTTCATATTTATCTTTTAATGTAGACATTATTTCTCACCACTCTCTTTTTTAGTAGTTTTTTTAGTTGTTTTCTTTTCTTCAACTTTAGTAGTTTTAGCGTTCTTAGAATCGATAACTTTTACGTTAGATACATGAATTGGGGCCTCTACTGAAAGAATACCGCCAGTTTCGTTCATTGCATTTGGTTTCATATGTTTCTTAACAATATTTATACCACTTACAACAACTTTGTCTTTTCCTTTTAAAGTAACTGTAACAGTTCCTTCTTTGCCTTTATCTTTTCCAGCAAGGATTTTAACTTTATCTCCAACTTTAACCTTCATAGTGCCTCCTATAATACTTCGTTAGCTAAAGATACGATTTTCATGAATTCTTTATCACGAAGTTCTCTAGCTACAGGACCAAGTACACGAGTTCCGATTGGACTCTTATCATCTTTGATTAATACACATGCATTATCATCGAATTTAATCATTGATCCATCATTTCTTCTAACGCCATCTTTTGTTCTTACGATAACAGCTTTAACTACTTTTCCTTTTTTAACATTTGAGTTAGGAATAGCTTTTTTAACAGTTCCTACTACAATGTCACCAATACTACCATATTTAACTTTACTTCCACCCATAACTCTAATTACGGAAATTTCACGTGCTCCAGAGTTATCAGCAACTTTTAATCTAGATTCTTGTTGTACCATAATAACCCTCCTTAAGCTTCTACAGATTCAACTAATACTTCAACAAGTTCATATCTCTTAGTTTTAGATAAAGGACGAGTTGATAATAGTCTTACTGTATCTCCAACTTTCGCAATATTTTTTTCATCATGAGCTGCATACTTTTTAGAGTATTTAACTCTCTTATGATATAGAGGATGATTTCTATAAGTTTCAACTAAAACTGTAATAGTTTTATTATTAGTAGCACTTACAACTTTTCCTATAAGTTCAGTTCTCTTAGTTTCACTCATTATTTATTTCCTCCTTCTCTTTCTGCTAAAACAGTTTTCATTCTAGCAATATCTTTTCTATTTTGATTAATCTTATGTGGTTTTTCTAAAGATGCAGTAGCTTTTTTCATGTTTAAATCGAATAGTTCATTCTTTAATTCATCAATTTTCTTTAAAATATCTTCAGTAGACATTTCTCTTATTTCACTAGTCTTCAACTTTGTCACCACTTTCTTCTTTCATTACAAATCTAGTTTTAACACTTAATTTGTGTGATGCAAGTCTTAATGCTTCACGAGCAATTTCTTCGCTAACTCCACCAATCTCAAACATGATCTTGCCTTCCTTAACTACTGCTGCCCAGTGATCTACATTACCTTTTCCTGTACCTTGACGAGTTTCTAAAGGTTGCATTGTTCTTGCTAAGTGTGGGAATATATTAATCCATACATTACCACCACGTTTCATATAACGAGTCATAGCGATACGAGCTGCTTCGATTTGTCTTGCAGTAACATATCCACCTTCTTTTGCTTGTAATCCATATTCACCGAAATGAAGTTCTGTATTACCTTTAGCATGACCTTCATATGAAATTCTATGAGGTTTACGATATTTAGTTCTTTTTGGCATTAACATCGTCATTACCTCCCTCTACGTTTTTATTATTACGTCTCTTCTTATTTAAAACTTCACCAGTATAGATCCATACTTTAACACCAATCTTACCATAAGTAGTGTTAGCTTCAGCTATTGCATAATCAACATTAGCACGAATTGTTTGTAATGGAACTGTACCTTCAGTATATCCTTCAGTTCTAGCCATTTCAGCTCCACCAAGTCTTCCTGATACACTAGTCTTAATTCCTAATGCTCCAGCCTTCATAGTGTCTTTCTTAGCTTTCTTTTGAACGTTACGGAAATTACCTCTATTTTCAATTTGTTTAGCTATTGTTTGAGCAACAATTTCAGCATTTAAGTTAGGGTTCTTAATTTCATTAATAGTAATGAATACATCTTCACCACAAACTTTCTTAATCTTTGCTCTTAATTTTTCGATGTCTTCTCCACCTCTACCGATGATAACACCAGGACGAGCTGTAGAAATCTTAACATCTATTCTATTTGGTTTTCTTTCGATAAGGATTTCAGATACTAAAGCGTCTTTAAGTTCTTTAGTTAA